>JACMOJ010000262.1 GCA_014378085.1 Burkholderiales bacterium
ACGCGACCCGATTCCCAGCGCCGTGAAGCCGAGTGTGATGGTGCAGGTGTTTGCCGTCGGTGGGGGCGGGATCGAATTGCCGCGACAGGTGTCGGTGATCGAGTAATCGCTTGGTGAGCCGCCTGACAACGGAATGCTGCTGATGACAAGCGGATTGGCGCCAGTGTTGGTCACAGTGATCGTCTGATTCGGTGACGCGACTTGGCCCTGTATGACGTTGCCGAAGTTGAGCGCGTTGGAAGAAAGGGAAAGGCCCGTCGCGGCAGGTGCTACGGCGGTACCCGTCAGCGGCACTTGTGAACTCGATGTCACGCCACCTTGCGTCACCGTTAGATTCGCTGTTCCAGTGAAAGTACCAGAAGTGCCAGACGTGAAGCCAACTTGAATGTTGCAGCTTGCTCCATTGCCGATGGTCTGTCCCGCGCACGCATTCGCCGGGGCGCCAACACTAAAAGTCGCTCCCGTCAGCGTCACAGGCGTCAAGCCAAATGCGAGGCTCGCCCCAGAGGTGTTGGTGACGCTGATCGTTTGAAATTGTGTCGCCCCCCCGGCGGTTGCACTGAACGCTGTGAATGTCGGAAGTATGGAGTTCACGCCGGTGCCCGGCGTGAAACTAAACGGCGTGCGATATACGTCACTCAACTCCGACGTACCGATCGTATTCCTCGTTAGCGTCACCGAAGGGTTGGGCACGATTGAGAGGTTGAATATGTCGAATGGCTTCCCGGGACTGGTGTCGATCGCGTTAGCCGAATAGGTGGAACTCGGTACGTAAAACTGCGACTCCGCCACCGTCGGCGCAGTTGTATTTCCATACAAATCGATGCGGTGAAAACTATCGAGCACGGGATTAAACGTACCAATGACCTTTGTTTTTGTCGCCGTGTATTCGACGGCGGTGATGGTCGGCTTCTGCAAACTGCTATTACCAGTCGCGTTGGTATTGATCGCCTTCGCACCATTTGCCGCAATTCCGTTCTCCGAAATCAGGTTGTTCGTCGCGCAGCCATCAACAAACACACCCGACCCAGCGTTGAACTGTATTCGGTTGCCGTACACATCAGCGCCCATCGCGACTGGCGCGCCGCATGGGTTCGCGAGAATCTCAAGTGCGCCGTTGCCACCGCCCGTGACCGTGTTGCCACCGGAACGATTGCCGCCCAGCATGTTGAACCACACCCTGAACGCGGTTGCGGGTGCAAAAACTTGGATGCTGGCGAGCGTGTTGCCGGTAATTAAGTTTGTATTTGCCGCCCCACCTGCGCCTATATACGTTCCGCTCCCACCCGCTAACTTGATTCCCGCAAATCCATTGCCATAGGCGGTCATGCCCCCTGGGTCAGTGCCGATGTAGTTGCCGTAAATGCGGGCACTGTTGCCCGTAATGAAAATGCCTTCCTGCTGGAAGGAACGAATGGCGAGCCCTTTTACGGTGACGAGGTCGCCAGTAATCGTCAGCCCGCGGCTGGCGCCGGCAATCGTGCCATTCAAGATAATCTTGATGTTTGCGTCATTGCCGGAGGGCGTCGCAGTGTTGACGTTTACGCCGGTCGTATTTGCGGTTGCGCCCGACTGCGAGTAGCCGTCGATCACGGTGTTTGCACAGCTAACCGCAGGTAGCGCCACCGAAGGCTGAATGGTATGTGGCCCGGCCCCAAAGATGATGAAATTGATGGTGAAGGGACTAAAGGGCCCGTAACAGTTGATCGCCTGATATTCCAGAACTTGACGCAGCGTGCCCGAAACTGCCGGACCGCCGTAGTCCAGATTGTTCGTGACGGTCAATGTCGTTTGTGCAAACGCCGGGGTCAGCGAAGTCAGCGCACTTGCCACCAAACCGAGCGCCATCACCGCGGTTGCGGCACGCATCGCGGCGCGCGATTTGCGCTGCGCCCCGCGTTGGAGGGACATCGGAGCGGCGATTGGCCCGCTGCAATCAGCGCCGCCACTTACTACCTCATCGAATACGGATCGAGCAGATGTGTTCATGAACTACCTCACTGACATCAGGTTCCCGCGCGTCGCAGGCGCGCGCGGTGATTGTTTTGCGACTTGGTATTCGCATAACCGAACCGCGTCACTCAAGGCGGCGTCGGGCGAACAGTGTTTGTATCGCTCAGCGAAAGCAGTGGCGCTTTCCCTGAAGGTTTCAGTCGTCAACAGTTGGTCGAGCAAGCGGCCAAATTTCGGATTTCGTTCCGTTGGCAGGACTTGTATTGCGGCGCCGGTTTTCACTGCCAATTCGGCGACCCGGGCTTGCTCCCAATGATTAGGCAGCAGCATTAGCGGACAGCCGGCTAACAGCGTTTGTAACGTTAGGTTGTGGCCGGCATTGGAGACAACGAGTTTCGCACTTGGCAGTACGGTTGCGATATCAACTGCACTCTCCAAGAATGTGAGCCTGTCCACGAATTTTTTTGCCAGCGCATTCCGCAGCGCGGGGGTCGCGTTGGGCATAAAGACAAATGTCGATTCATCTCGCTTGGCCAATGCAGCAAGCAAGGGATCGATGTTTGCGTTGTGCCGGAGGTAGACAAAAATCTCCCCGGCACATGCGGTCTTGGCGGCCACAGAAGACGCGCTCACCGGCGGTAACATGCCGAGGTAACTCGCGTCGCGGCGAAACTCGCCAAAATGATCCAACTCGGCAAACGTGCACAATAACGACGGAACGTTGTGGTACATATCCATCGTAAACTGCCGTCGCGCAAATCCATGACTTTTCATCACCGCGTTGATAGTGAGCAACGCCCGATCCTCGCTTACCGCAAGCCGTTGCTCCACACCGGAATACCAAGGCCGGATTAGCGGGGCGGGCGAAACGGCGACCGGGCAGTAAAAGCCGGAGCCAATCGCAATATCGGCGATGCCAAGCGATTGCGCGGCGAGGTGACTGGCGGGAGCGCCGCTGCCGATCACCAAATCTGGCTGCCAGGTTTGCATAAAGCCGAGCCAGGAAGAAAAAATTCCATTTAGGGTCGGCTCGTACCCGTAACCGTGCTGGAGTAGTAACTCGGTGGTGCTGAAGGACTGCGCCTCTAGCTCCGGGAAGATGGCCATACAAACCGGTGCCTGTAGCAGCATGGCACCTGATGCCCTTACACGCGCCCCAACCTCGGCGGTGTTACGTGCCGGGACCGCAGTTTCCCAGCCACGTGCTTTAAGCGATTCAAGCAACGCGAGGTAGGGCACCACGTGACCACTACCCTCACCATTCTCCCAGCAGAAAAGTACTCGTTTATTCAAGAGATAAGTCCGAAGAGTTTCCGACGCAGTTGTTAGCCACCTCGCCTCCGGAACGCGATTGCGCCAGTGATGTTGCTATTGATGCTGTATTGCACACCCGCGCCCTGCCCCGTGCGTCCACTGAAAAAACCATCCAGACTGCCGGAAGCTGCGCCGCAGTTTGGCGTACACGTGATGTTGAGCTGTGTCGGTGCGGGCAACCCGACGCCAGGTGAGCGACCGGTGTTCGCCGCAAATGTCAGATCGCGGTAAATCGCCATACCCGTCGCGGAGGCGTTCCATGTCTGATTGGCGACAGTGACGTTAAGAGAAGCATCTACTGTTCTGGCAGTGAAGTTTGCGTTCAACGTCGCGGTATTCATGGTGCCGGCGTTCCCACCAAGGTCCGTTGGCCGGGTCGAGCCTGCGACTTCATAGACACCCGTGCCCGTCAGCGGTAATGTGGTGGCGCCGGTTTGTGAGGTGCTAAAAATGTAGTGCAGGCTGCGGTTGTTCAGCGTCATGCTCGCGCCACCCACGTTGGCAGTTCCACCTGACCAGCGCCCCCATGAAAGCCCAGCGGTTGTGTCTGTTCCACTATCCAGCACCTGCGCAGAAACGACGGCATAGGTGCTGTTGCCATTGATGGTGCCGTCACCACGAGCAAACGGCCCGCGGAATGCGCTCAAGCGACCGGTGTTGTCACCCGTAACTTCGTCGGGACGATTAATCGTTGCGTAGGTCTGCGAGTAAGGTGATGCGACCAAAGACCCAGTCGGGTCTGAGATCAACCCGTAGAGAAACGGCGCGCCTGTATTCTGCGCAGGCCCTTGGAAAGCAACGATGCCGCTAACGCTTTGACGCGTTGCGGCGTTGTTATCGTTGAACGCATAGCCGAGAATGATTCCGGACAGTGTTGCACCCACAAAGCTGCCTTCCATCGTGCCACTCAAGCCTGAGTTGGCGGCAGAGGTTTGGCCACCAGCGGTGCGTGTGATGGTCAAGCCGAAACCCGTCAGTGTAAAGAAGGAATTCTGCGAAAACGGTACGTTGGTCGCCTGTAATGAATACACCGGCGCACTCGGTGTACCTGCCATCGATACGCCGAGTGTCGCGTTAAGCAGGCGCTGGGTGAAATTAACGCTTAGTGTGGCTGAAGTGAGCGTGCCGGTCGCGCCGGTATTGTTGGTCGGCGTGGTCGCACCAATACGTGAGTAGGAAACCGTGCCAGTCAAGACGTCAGACAAATGGGCCGGATAACCTGAACCACCATAAGCAAAGTGGGTGGTAGCGGCGGCACCACTGTAAGAGCCGAAGCCTGCAAAGTTGACACTTGCGGGGTTGCTCCAACGACCAATGGTGATTGACGAGTTGTTACCAATGTCAAAGGTCTGTGACTCTGCCACACTGCCACCGCTGACACTCGCCGAAGTGCCCGCCCCGCCGCCGACTGACGTGAAGCCGCGCAGATTGGCACCTTCAAGGCTGACACCCGAAGGAGCCGCCTGTCCGGAATACGTTGTGCCGCCACCGGCCATGACGATATCGCGCAGCCCGGATGGGTCAACGGTGATGACCACCGGTGACACAATATTGGTGCCGATGGTGGGATTGGTAGGATTCGTAATTGGGTTGCTCGCCGGCAAGGTGTTGGGCAAGTTGGAGGGAAGTCCAGAGCCGCCCGTGCCAGAGCCCGTGCCTGAGCCGCTACCCGAACCACTGCCGCTGCCAGTGCCGCCCGTACCACCGCTACCCGTCCCGGTGCCGCCGCTAGGGGGGTCATTGGATCCGGTACCTCCGCCGGTGCCGGTGCCGGAGCCGGAGCCGGAGCCGGATCCGGAACCGCTACCACTACCGCTGCCAGTGCCGCCGCTTGGCGGGTCGTTTGAGCCCGTGCCACCGCTGGAGCCCGTCGAACTGGTTGCAGCCTTGGTGGTCATCTGTGAACCAGATGCCACTAGACCCGGCGGCGTTGGAATTTTTTCAGGGGGCTTGTTGGCTTCAATTTTGATGGTGTCATTCGGCCGCGTGACAACCGGTGCAAACCTGCCATTGATGTCCTGAACGACGTGGGCACCTTCGATGGTGTGATTGAGCGTCACCCCATTTTCCTCCTGTAGGATATTGCCTGAGCCGCGAATACCAACGGTCGCCGCGCGTGTCTTCATTACATACTTGTCCCGGTTCGATGCCGTCAGCAATCCGGTGAAACTACGCAGAGTCCCCTTTAACAAATTGAGTACAGCCCCCTCCTGACCAGTGGGTGTACGCTGATAGCGTTCGACGATCAGTTGGGAGCCGGAGCGCAACGATAATTTAGCCTGATCGATCATCGCCAGCTGCGCCATTCCGTCCTCTTCGGTGATGATGCGATCGCCGGGATTAACCTCCGTGCCGCGTTGCGCAACGCGCCGCTGTCCGTTGGTTTCGACATATACGGTACCCGCCACGTAGGTGAAGGTGCCACTCGCGGCAATGGCGATTTGCGGGAGCAAAAGCGCACTAACTAACACGGCAGCAACTACCCAATCCAGACCGTGCCGACTAGGTTGTTCTTGGTCGCAGATCGCAAGTGTTGGTGATCGAATCATGGTCTTTCCCTAACAGGACGTACCGCTAAATCTCGCAGCGAATGGTTGATGACGCTTCTTGACGCGTGAATTCATAGATTGCAATGTTTGATCGGTTGCGACTGGCCAGCCACTGTGCACGCATGCTGCAGCCAGCGCGGAAGCGCCAGTTCACACCAAGGGTGACGTCACTCAAAACATCCTTACCAAACTCAACCGTGGTGGCGCGGGCAAAGCCGAATTTATCAACGCGATTAGTCACACCGATCGACTGGAAAAACGACAAGCGATCATTGGCGCTGAACTGCACAAACGCACGTACGCCGGTCAGCTGTTTGGATTTATCCGTCACACCATCGGCTAACTTTCGCACTGCCCGATCGTTCGATCTAAACAGTGTCAACTGTGTGATGGGCGAGCCCTTCGCCGACCACGCGTTGAGCAGCGACACCGTGCCGACACTCGAATCGAAGTCTTCCGTGTTGTTTGTTGTGAAGCGCGTTTTGACGCCGATCAAACCGACCGACAGTTGTGTTGAGCTGGTTAGACCCATGCGATAGTCGGTGCTGGCGGTTGCGGCACGACGATCGTTGGTGGGTTTTGGTTCGCCTGGCGCATCGCCCTTTTGCCAGAAAGCGTTGTAGCCTGAGTTCAATCGTACTTGGTGGATCCCCCGCTCCCAGATCGCGCCAGCGCGGGCATCAGCTATCCCTGAATTGAAGGGCGCCTCCTTTCGATATCCTCGGCCACGAACGTCCCCGCCCAGATAACCATTCCACGACGCTGACAGCGGGAACAAAAAATCTGCCCCAATCGCCGCGCCGAGAAACGGCGCTTTGCGCTTTAAGGAATTGCCGGTTGGCAATACACCCGCAAGGTTGAATGCCTGCTGAACAGCCGAGGTAAAGTCGTTCGGCACACCAGTCAGATTGGTATCGTAACCGAGTGTGGTTTCACTCCACATCGCTAACTGACGGCGCGCTGCGATCCGCCGCTCTTCAATGGCGGCGAGGTATTTGTCGATCGCGTCCATCGCCGCCGCAGGGGGCGATAACGCCTTCAATTTACGGAACGTGCCCTCTGCCAAGTCGAGCGAACCGGCTGTGTAGTAGGCACGCGCCAAATCCAGCTGCGCCCCGAAGTTTCTTGGTTGTATCGCAAGCACACGCTCAAAGGCGATGATGGATTCGTCGACCTTGCCGCTGTCGAGCGCCGCCACGCCCAACAGGTAATCGTACTCGACGTTGCCAATGAGTTTGTCCTGCTCACCGATTAGCAGCATGTAGGCTTGTTTGGCATTCATCGCGGCAATCAAACGTTTTGCCTCTTCAAAGAGTTTGGTGTTGGCGAAGGTCGGATTGAGAAAACAAGTGAACACAATCACAAATCCGATCAAGGCTGATCTAAAACGGCTGAGGGCTTTCACTCCACTGATCTCCGTAAATATCATGCGGGACAATTTTTTGTTTTCATGAAATCGCGGATCTTGGGTACAGAGAAGCACCCGCCAGACACACCATAGTTGGTCAACGGCGTCAAATAGTTAAGCCACCAGTACTACCTTGTTTTTATTCAGAAAACCACGCCGATTGCCATTTTGACGACGTTACTCCTCTGTGAAAAGAATGTATACGTATGTATCCGCAGGAGAGCTGAATTTTGGTTTTTTTGCCGATGCAACCCCCGATTGGGGGATATCGGTGACCACTACTGCACACAAAGTGTGAACAACCGCACACAGAGCAGACTTCGCGCCCTTGTTTAGACTAGGAGTCTCGTAGCACTTCTCTCGCCGCATTGTGGCTCGGTATGCCCGTGACACCGCCACCACACGGGTACCGCGAGCGGACAGGGAAAGCCGGGGCCCACAACGTGGGCGGGGTTGCCAACCTGGACCTAAAGCCGCGGACATCCGGAATTACGCTCCCCGATTTATGGTGCAAACCGCAGGTTGCTTTGGTTTGGCGCGTGCATCGAGCACCACGCCAGTCATCGTCTTACGTTTTGAAGCAGAGACTGGGGCCGGACTTGAGCGCATCAAGAAAAACTTTCGGCGTGTGCTGCAACGCGCCAAGCCAGATGTGCCATTGCCCTAATAGGAAATAAAAGCGTAAACCGCCCTATCCAAGGGCATCCTCAGACTATGTTGCCCAAAGATGCCCTCCAGTCGTGTCGACCTGATCTGGGGGCGCTGACCACTTAGTTACTGCAGCTTGAGCCAATAAAGAACCGTCTCGCCACAGGTGGAACCAATGCGCAGCCGTTCCCGCCTAGCGAAACGTTATCCGGCGAACTTGGCGCGTTGCTGGTAATCGACAAAGTACCGCTACGATTTCCGATAAGTAGCGGCCCAAAGCTCAAGATAATGGTGCAGCTTTGATTCGGTCCGAGTTCGCGGTTGCAGTCATTGGCCTGCGCAAAATCACCCGTCGTTGTCGCGTTATTGATGACGAGCGGCTGCACGCCGCCATTGGTCACAGTGATACGCTGCGTCGCTGCCGGCCCACCCAAAATCACCGTGCCATAACCGATGCTCGTCGCGGAGAGCCGGACCAGCGGGACGGGCAGCGGCAGTGCAGTGCCGGTCAGGGTTGCGGTTGCGACCGCCAAATTCGCGGCGTTGCTCGATACGTTCATCGCCGCTGACTTCGTGCCGACAACACCGACTGGTGCAAAGTTAACCGTCACCACACAGTTCGCGTTTGGTATTAGCGTTCCGCAGGCGTGCGCCACCGGGAACTCAGCGGCTGATGTGAGCGCATTGTTCGAGGTCACATTGATTGCGCCCACGACAAGATCCGCCGTCCCTACGTTGGTAACAACGACCGGCTGCGGAGTGCTGGTGGTGTTGAGCACCTGCTCACCAAAACTCAGCCCAGATGAAAGTCGAATAAGTGGTTCACGGCGCGGTGTGCCATTACCGACAATGGCAACCGTTGTCGTTCCGCTGACACCCGTTGGGGTTGCGTTGTGGGTGATGGTGAAGCTACCACTCGCCGAGCCGACAATTAGAGGTGTGAAGTTGATCCCCACGATACAACTTGCCGCGATCGCAACGGTACTACCGCAACTCGGTAAACCACGCGTATTGTCTGCGGCGAGAGACGGCACCTGCGCAAACGCTGCGCCGGTCAGTAACAGGCCGCGTAACTCCATGATGTCCAGTCCGGTGTTGCTGATCACAATCGCTTGTGGATTGGCGCTGGTGCCAAGCGCTTGATCGCCAAAGGTCAGTGAACTCGGGGCGACAATAATATTTGCGCGCGGAACGGCAACGCCGGTACCCGACAGCGTGACCGTCGAGGCACCCTCCAAAGCGGTGTTATCGATCACGATCTGTCCGGTCAGCGCGACGGCGGTCAGCGGCTTGAAGGTGACGTCGATGGTGCACGTGGCCAACGGTTCCAGCGTCACCGGGCAGGTGGTCTGATAACCAAAGTCACCGGAGGTTGTGTAACCGCGAATCGTAAATGGCCCGTTGCCGGTATTACTCACCGTCACCCTCTGTGCCGCGCTGACGCTATCCACCCTTTGATTGCCGAAGGTCAAACTCGCCGGTCGAACTTCGATGACGGAGATGATCGGCACCGCCATCAACACACTCGTCGAAAAATTCGCCGCTCCCGCAGCATTGGTCGCACGAATGATAAAGGCGTAGGTGATATCCACCTTTGACGTGCTCGTTGGTGTTCCTGACACCACACCGGTGGCAGGATCGAGCAAAACACCG
>JACMOJ010000032.1 GCA_014378085.1 Burkholderiales bacterium
CCTTCGCTTTGTCCTTCGCTTTGCCCGCCAATATGTCCGCCACGATGTCCCCACATTGCGGCCGCGCGGCGAACGAGTGCCGATTCAGCCACCGATGCACCTGACACCGCCACACCGATGCTATCGAACATAAACATTTTTGCCGCGTTACGCGCGGCGAGTGGCACGCTGTTCGGATCCTGATGCGCCAACAAATGGCGCACGATCATAGCGACATGGTCGACCGCAGCGGGCATCGCCTGCATGTTGCTCATGCTAATTTCCGCGCTGCGTCTAGTACGACCGAATGCTGTACGGCCGATTGCGGTACGACCGATTGCGGCGCGACCGATTGCTGCACTACAACGTTTGGCCACAGCGCCGTCCACGCCGACACACTCGATACGCTTGGCAACGCCAGCGTTGCGGTCAGCACCGCGCGCGCAACCACCCGATCAACGCCAGCCGCGTCGAACAACGTGAAGAACTTTGTCTCCAAGCCTTGCGGCGACAGCGGCAACTCTGGGTCACCCCACGCATCGGCTTGCATGTGTGTGAGTACCTCACCATTGGGCAACGTGACCGTCACACGAGCGGCGTAGTGCGTGGGAAATGCCGCGGTCTGTTCTGCATCTTCCACTACACTCACCCGCTGGCGTAATGCCGCGACATTTGCCGCATCCAAATTGTTGACGGCAAAGTCCGCGAGCTGTGGAAGCTCTCCCGCCAGTCCGCGCAGCAGCGTGACCGCGACCGAATGTTGCAAGCTGAACTTTGCTTCTGCTTCGGTGGTCGGTCGCGGCATATTGCAAAAGTCGATGGCGCTTTTGTAAGTCGAAACCTCGATAGTGCGGATTTCAGGCGCGCCGATTTCTGTCACGCCAGTAGCGGCGGCCTGCTTAAGTTCAGCACCGCGCGCTGCCAGCATATTGGCAATCGCCAACGCCGCATCAATTGCCGGATGCGCATGGCGGCATGCCGGCCACGGTTTAAAGCTCACATCATGAATCAACCAACTATCCTTTTCCCCCATCTGTGCAAGTACCGCGTGTGGATCGGCGTGATCGGTAGTCGCGGCGAACAGTCCCTGCGGCCCTTCGAGGAGTTGTTTCGGACCACGCACCCCGGCGGCCGCGAGCAGCGCGCTTTGCACGCCGGTTTGTGCCGCCATCGCGTTGTGCACTGACTTGGTTTCGCACGCTTCATGGCGCATTTGCCACAACCCGCCGGTACGGCTACCGGCGTTGGCTAATGCGGATACCGTTTCCGCATGGTTGAGTTTCAGCAACGATGCGGCAGCCGCAGCGGCACCAAAACTGCCGCAGGTGCTGGTGTTATGAAAGTACTTGTAGTGGGACGTTCCCAGCGCGCGGCCAATCCGAATCATCGCCTCATAACCACGAACGATCGCATCCAATAACTCCGCACCAGAGGCACCCACTTTTTCCGCAACCGCAATCGCGGCCGGCACAATCACCGGGCCGGGATGCAAAATTGAGGTGCGGTGGAGGTCGTCCATTTCCATGATGTTGCCAACTGCGGCATTGAGTTGCAGCGCATGCCACCAATCGACCGATCCGCCACTGATCGTGCGGCAGTAGCCTGGTGATGATTGGCCCGCGAGCGCGATGAAGCCGGCTGCGGCAGGCTGCATCGCCCCGAGCTGTGCTGAAGCAAGCCAATCGAGTACGTGTCTTGCAGCCCGACTACGCGTCGCATTATCAACCGGTGCGGCCAAGCGCATTGCGAGAACTTCTAGCACGCTCATACTCGACTCCACACCGTCTTGATTCTTGGTGCTGGCTTTTAGGGCACTGTTCAGATTAATTTGTCCGGACATATTTTTTGATTATAAGCGCATAATAAAGTTGTCCGGACATATTCAGACCACATGTCACACGCCAACAATGCATCGTAGCTCCGCTGTCTGCATTATTGTATCCACTGTCATCGCTAGAAATTATTCAATGTCAAAGCCACGTTATCAAACAGTCGCTGATCAGCTTCGTCGGGACATTGAAAAAGGCCGCCACCAAGTCGGCACCTTGCTACCAACCGAGCTACAACTTTGTGCCGCCTACGAAATATCGCGCCACACTGCTCGAGAAGCGCTGCGGGTGCTCATCCACGACCGGATGATCGAACGCAAACAAGGCTCCGGAACATTGGTGATTGCAAGCTCGCGGCAACGCTTTAACCACAGCATCAGCTCGGTGCAGGATCTGCTGCAGTACGGGGCAAACACCCGCCTCACCATTAAACACAGCGAAACTATCGCGGCCGACGACGAACTCGCTGAATTGCTTGGCTGCGAGGTTGGTACCGAGTGCATTCATTTGCATGGGTTGCGCAGCGCGCAAAAAGGCGATGCGCCGTTTTGTGTATCTGATATCTACCGCATCGGCAGCAAAGATCCACTTTCCAAGCGGCTCATGGAAGTGAGCGGTGCGGTTTATGCGCTGATTGATGAATTGGAGATCGGCCATATCGGTATGGTCGAACAAGACATCAATGCTGCGCCGCTGCCGTCAAATAATGCGCAAGAACTCGGCGTGCCAAAATCGAGTGTGTGCCTGCGTATCGCACGTCGGTACTTTGACACCTCCGGCAAGTTGATCGTTGCAGCGGTCAACCTCCATCCGGGGTCCGATTTTGTGTACTCCATGTCCTTAAAACAATCTTAGTTGATGTAGCGCAATCCATCGTTTCATCGTTGGTATATCGTCTGCGTCTTGGTCGCACGTTTTGGTCGCACGTTTTGGTCGCACGTTTTGGTCGCACTAACAACGCCCTGTAGGAGATTCAATATGAGTAGCTGGCCCTCGCCCCCACCTTATTCTCTGGTTGGTAAACACGGTGTCTCGCCCGTGACAAACCACGATGACCGTGCGCGTTTTAATTTTTTAGCGCAACTCAATACGCACTTAGCAACCACCGTGGTGCCTGCCAATGCGCGCGCCTATGCGCTGAAAGTCAAACCCGAGTTCGAGAAAGAACACGGGCGCGCGCCGAAGGACCGCCACGAGGTGCGCCGTGCGATGCTGAAAAACAGCCACTTTCAAACGTGGAGCGCGCTGCGGCGCTCGTCGATGGAGCTACGTCAGCAGAACGGCCGTGAGGTGGTGTTGCGCCAGCTTGCCGATCTGAACCAACGTGCCGCCGCATTTAACACCGGGTCGCCAAAACTAAAACTTGATCCCAAATTTGTGGTGCCACCATACATCGCAAAAGTTGACTTTCACTGCATGCCGGGCGGTTACGTTGATGAACTCGCGCCAGACGACATTTCTGCCGCGGCGAATTACGACGTCGGCATTTTTGCCACCACCGCCGGTGGGCTCGGTTGCCTCAACGACGGCGCGGGTCACGCGTTGGCCGGTTGGCTCGCCAAAAATGCACCTGACTTAAAGCCTAAGCGGATTCTCGATTTGGGCTGCGGCATGGGACATAGCTTGTTGCCTGTGGCACAGGCATTCCCCGATGCAGAAGTAATTGCCATCGACGTCGCCGCGCCACTACTGCGATTTGCCCACGCAAGAGCGAAATCACTCGACGTCAACAATGTGACGTTTATTCAGGCAAACGCCGAACAAGTGTCTGAGCCAGATGGTAGTTTTGATCTGGTGTTCACCACCATGTTTTTGCACGAGACCTCTAACACCGCGATCAAACGCATCATCAATGAAACACATCGCCTGCTGCGCCCGGGTGGGTTGTGCCTACACTTGGAGCAACCGCAATTTGAAGGATTACCACCGTTCGAGCAGTTCATGCGTGACTGGGACGCGCTTTACAACAATGAGCCGTTTTGGACACGGATGCACGAAATGGACTTGGAAGCGATGATGGAAGCGGCGGGCTTTCAGCGCGACAAGATGTTTGTCTCCGGCGCGCAGGCGGTTGTCGATGAGGCTATCTTTGGCAAACAAAAAGATGATGTTGAAGACTACGGCCGCAAAGCAAGCTGGCACGTTTTTGGGGTGCGCAAGTGAGCTACCGAGCAAGGGCCCCGCTTGGCCGCGATGCGAGCAAGGCGAACTTGCGCAGGGGCGCGAACACTCTGCGTTTGCATCAAGACAATCTCTCGGAGCGAGCGAAGTGACTGCAGAGGCCCCCTTTGATTACATCCCGCTAACCGGCGCCAAACCACGCGGAAAACGCCCGTACTTTTTTGACGACCCTGCAGTGGAGCGGGTGCTGGCGATCACCATGGCGGTGGCGCAAGAAGTGGCGGTGATGCGTGAGCGCCTTGATACCGTGGAACGCCTGCTGGAGAAGCACGGCAGCCCAGGTCTCAGCCGCGCGGAAATTGACGCCTATGAACCCGACCAAGCCGCAGCGACCGAACGCGCGGAGTGGTCACGCATGTACATCGCCCGGGTGCTGCGTATCGTTCAGCAAGAAATTGAGGCGCTGAATGCTTCACCAGACAACAACTATGAACTTGACGCCAAAGCCGAAGAGCTGGGCAATACTTAAGGAGAATAAATGACAACCGCAAAGCAGATGCTGCCACTCCTATCCAAACACGAAGGCGTTTGGGACGGCTGGTATCGCCACTATGACCCTAACGGCAAGATGATCGACGAACATAAGTCACGTTTGGTCTGCCGCTTTCCAGATTCCGGGCCACTACCCTATCACCAGACCAATCACTACAGCTGGCACGGCGGCAAAGATGATGGCAAAAGAGAAGTGCGCGACTTCCCCGCGCAAATTCACGATGGCCGCATGTGGTTTGATAACGAACTCATCAAGGGCTGGGCGGCGGAGGTACCACTGGATGACCTTAATCGCACCGTGATGCTTTATTGGAAGCGCAAGGGCGACGACAATCTTTATCTCTACGAAATGATTCAGTTATCCGATGACGGTCAAGCGCGACACCGTGTTTGGCACTGGTATCGGGATGGGCGCATTGTGTCGCGCACGCTGATCGACGAAGAGCGTGTATCGAACGAATGGCGAAACATCCACGGGCCAACATTCGCTGGCGACCCGCTACCCGCGTAATCGTTTTACTTTAAATCGCACCCTTGCCGGTGCGATTTTTTATTGGAGAAAGCCACATGTTCATCAAACCGCTGCGATGCAGTTTTTTATTCGCCACACTTGCCATCAGTACAGCCCTGTTTGCACAAGTGAGCGTACAAGGGGGCACACAAGGGGCCAGACAAGCGAGTGCACAAAGTGGTGCGCCGGGTGGTGCGTCACGTACACCAGCCGCAGATGACAAACTCGCGCCGATTATGTTGGATGACATTCATTGCTACAGCGTGGCGCACGACAAGATGAAGCCGTTTTTTATCACCCACTTCGGCGCGAAGGTGATGCGTGAACAGCCAACCAATCCGCTGCGCTTCATTGATTTCCTCGCCATCTCGCCAACGCAATCTACGATCAACCTTTCGCCAAAAGGGCCGTTTGAAGGCGTACGCGTTGGTGACCCGAAACGCTGGGAAAAAGAAACGGTGCCGCCGGCCGCTACGCTGCCCGCCATGTACGGCGTGCATTGGATCGCGTTCACCACCAA
>JACMOJ010000033.1 GCA_014378085.1 Burkholderiales bacterium
CCGCTGTCCCGATTGCCGCCGCATTACCAGTCGTCACTGCGCCGTTGGAAGCTTGGAATACACCAGCGCCGGCGTTAATCGAGACGGGTGCTGCACCCGATGCTGACACAAACGAAATTTGGCCGCTTTCGACGTTCACAATCAAGTTCCCGCCGCTGACCGCGAACGTGACGTCTGTGCCGCGAATTCCGATGGTCGCACCTGCCGCACGATAGGCCACCGCCTGTGGACGGGCCTTACCAATGAAGCCAGTGACAGCACGCATACCGCCAATGATGAGCGAAAGCAACACAGTGCTCTGGCCGGGGTTAGCTTGGTTGTAGGAATAAGTTGTGACGGCGAAGGTCGAGTTAGCTGAGAGAGAAACGATTTGGCCGTCCAGAAAGCGGAGAACGATACTGGATCTTGGACCAGTGGTGATGGATTCACCCTGATTCACGTTGTCACCTTGCCGCAATGCACGACTCGCTGCCGCCGGCGAACCAGGAGCGACAACGGCGGATGCCGTGGCGGTACCGGCCAGCTCAAATACCGTTGCAACTTGTGCCAGCGCCAATCCAGCACTCGCGACAAACGAAAACAACACTAGCGAAAACAAGCGATGAAAGTACTTCATATGTCCCCTTCAAAAATGAGTTACTGCGTAAAACTTACGTGAACCGATGCTACTGCATTACGGCTTAACTTGCTAAATCTTTTGCCTCTAAATGATTTGTTAACTCTTTACAGATCCGATGACTCGTCATTGCCGGCTCAGTACAAACGGTCGGCACTGCCCCACGCCGATAGGCGATGGCGAGCACGTCCTCTTTATGCCGCTGCGCCAGGTGTCTCACTGCGCGCAGCACGTCCTGCTGTGTGCTCGTTTCCAGCACGGGCCAGTTGGCAAGACCTAAATCGATTGCGGTGCCCAGTACGGGTGTCTCGCGCGCACCCAACACAGCCGCCCGGCTAATGGCCTGCTCCAGCGCCGCCTTACCACCCGGCAACAAATTTTGCGCGAAAAGATGATCCGATGCATAGGCAAGTGATGCCCACGCATATCCTGAGGTGGGTTGCGCGACAACCGATGCGCGCGAAGCTCGATACGCCGCTGAATAATCGGGCCCGATGGCAGCGCCACTGACCGACCGTGGCTGGTAGTAGACCCGCGCTAGCGCATTCCAATAGTGTCCGTTTTGCGGCGCGAGGCTCACCGCTAACGTGGCCTCGGCTTCGATACTTTTCCAGCTGGCGTAGTCCAGAGTTGCTCCGGTTGCGGCGCGGGTTTTGTCGGCGTCGTAGAGTATGCCGTTCACCGCTGCGATGGTCTCATCCGCAACGGCATGGCGAACGGAAACCACCGCGGCTGCTGCCAAGGCAAGTATCATCACCAATGGCAGCAAAAGGCGCATCAGGCTTCCGCTCCTTTACCGGGTTTACCTTTCGGACCATAACCATAAGCGTAATACCCTTTGTAGCCGCGATAACGACCATAGCCGGAATATTCGCCGTAGTACTTTTCGGCGCGCTCTAAGTCAAGCTGGTTCAACACCACACCAAGGATTGGCGCATTCGCCATCGCAAGACGTTTCAAACCGCCTCGCGCGAGTGGGAGCGGTGTTGTATTTGCCCTGACCACATAAAGTACGGTATCTGCCAATTGTGAAAGCACAACGGCGTCGCTCACTAACTGAACCGGCGGCGAGTCGATCAATACAATATCAAACGCCTCTTTGAGCTTTTCAATGACTTCCGCAAACTTAGCCGACGACAACATCTCAAGCGGGTTGGGCGGAATAAAACCGGCCGTCATAATGTGAAAGCCGCCTTGCTCATGACGGACGATACATTCCGACGCCGACGCGACTCCCGACACAAGATGAGATAGGCCTTTGTGATCCTTATCCACGCCGATCACGCGGTTGATCTTAGGGCGACGCAAATCAGCGTCGATCAGCAATACACGCTTGATTTGAGCCAACGCACAAGCCAAATTAAACGACACCGTTGTTTTGCCCTCTTCCGGCACCGACGAGGTAATGACAATCACTTTCTTCTGCACATCAAGTGCGCTCATCAGCACACTGGTACGGATGGTGCGAATAGATTCGGAAAAGAGCGACTGGCTATCGGTCAGAAATGCCATCTCTGTTTTCATCGACTTCTTACCTGTCGTGGCCATCTTTTGTAGATAACCCAACATCGGCACACCCAGCCGCGCTTCTACTTCGCCAGCCGTATTAATAGTGTTGTTGATACGATCCAACAGCAGCGACAACATCATGCCGATAATGAGCGCAACCGCTGAGGCAATCGCTACAATCTGAGACTTCTTGGGTGCATACGCGCCGCTCGGAACAATTGCGGGGTCGACCACCCGCGCAACGGTAGATTGCAAGTCTGTGGAAGCGTTGGTTTCTTTGGCGCGGTTTAAGAACATGTCATACAACTGACGGTTCGACTGCGCCTCGCGCTCCAGTACGCCGAGCTGGAACTCTTTGCGGTTTATGCCTTGAATCTCCGCCTTGCTTTGGCCAAGCGCACTCGAAATGGCTTGCTCATTCGCACGTGCGACTTCGTATTCTTTTGCCACACCAGCAACAACACTTTCAACTTGCCGCTTGGTGTTGTCACGCGCGGCGGCGAGCTCGGCGTTAGCCTGCAACATGCGCGGATGTTCCGGGCCATAACGTTTGGAGGCATCCGCAAGACGGCGCTCGGCTTCGGCCTCAAGCTCCTTCATTTTTTGCACCGTCGGGTGACGCAACACGGCCGGGATGGATTCCAATCCTCCAGCCGTCTTACCCTGTTTTGCCCCCTGCACTTGGTTAAACAAACTCTCCGCTTCGGCGCGCTTGGTACGTGCACTCACCAAGCCGCTGGTCGCTTCTTCCAACGCCTTTGAAGCACCGGATAAGGCAACACCCTTTGCATCAACAATACGCTCACGTTCGCGATAATCCTGCAACGAACGCTCCGAGCTATTGAGTTTTTGGCGCAGGTCACCCATTTGATCGCCCAGCCATGCACTGGCTTTTTGTGTCATCTTAATCTTTGATTCAAGATCATTTTCGATAAACGTATCGGCCAACGTATTTGGCGCTTTTGCCGCAAGCTCTTTATCAAAGGCAGTGAAGCTAATCTGCACCAGCTGGCTGTTACGTACTGGCTGCACTTGCAGATCACTCATGAATTCGCGGATCGCCGCCTTTGTCACCGCGTCTTCACTTATCGGCTCGCTGGACTTAAACCAATTAAGTGGATTCAGCGCTTTCAGGCTATCGCTGGATTGCGCCTGACGCGGATCGTAATCCGGGTGGGTAGCCAGCTTGAGCTTTTCCACTACTTTGCGCGCGAGCTCACGAGACTTGATGATCTCCACCTGCGTTTGGTAGTACTCGCGGTTACCACCGCCCATAGCGTTATAGACCTCTTCAATCGACACAACCTTGGCTTTGTTTTGCTCGATCATTAACACGGTGGTGGAACGATACAACGGCCGCATCGAAAACACCACCAGCGTCGTAATCAGCGCGACCAATGCTACTAGCCCGAAGATGCTCCACTTGCGCTTAGCAATTGAGCGCCAGTACTCAACAAGGTCAAGCGTCTCACCTTCGGTTTGCGTCTGGAGGCCCATGCCCATGCCGTCAGCCATCTGTCCCTGCATGGCGTTTGGGATGGGTAATCTGCCAGGAAATGTACGGTCGTTCATTAGCAGTCTTTAAAAAAAACTTTCTTCAACAGTCAGGATGTCACCTGGCTGCACTGACGCGTCAAGCGCGATACGGATGGCGTTGCCTTTCACGTCATCTTCGCGGATGACGTTGATTTTTTCCTTTGATGCACGCTCTTTAAAACCGCCAGCAATCGAGATCGCCTTCCGCACGGTGAGCCCCGGCACATACGGATAACCGCCAGGTTTGTCGACTTGTCCATTCACGAAGAAATTACGGTACTCACCGATGGTGACGGTTACCTGCGGATTCAGCAAATATCGCCCTTTCAGGCCTTTGGCGATAAAATCTTCGAGCTCACCCACAGTCATGCCGCGGACACGAATTTCGCCTAAGTATGGGAACGACAACGTACCCGCATCCGAGAGCCGCACTTTTTCACGCTTCAGGTCATCTTCACCAACCACCTGTACGGAAATCACGTCCCCCACCCCCAGCTTGTAAGCAGAAAGGTTAGCCGTGCTCGCACCCGCCGTGTTCGTCACACGATTAGGATTCGACTGGGCGCTGGCGAACTGAACGCTCAACAAAAGAGAAAGCGAAAATGCCAAGACAATACGCATTAAAGACTTTGATACGCCGACAACCATTACTAAATACTTCCCAAAAAGATACAACACCTAACAACAGAAAAGCGCCCACGATTACCGAAGCAAGAGCTCTCTACTACTTACGCAACTAAGAACACAAGCGACTTCGGTAATTTAGAGCGTTGCGCCAAAGGTAATCATGTAAAGATTCTTTTTGTAGTTGAATCCCGACACGTTGGAGTCACGGGTGGTGAAGTTGTATTCGCCACCAACAGACAACCAACGCATGAGCTTGTAATTTAGTTTCAAACCATACGCGTCGGTGTTGTCGTTACGCACATTGCCGACAAATTCATCATCGTTACGCGAGAGCGAAACGATGGACGTCAGACGCGGATCCCATGCGTGTGTCCACGCGGCGCCGTATTTCTTGGCAAGCGTGAAATCGCCCAAGCCGGTCGACTCATTCACCGACTTCGTAGTGTAAAAATCAAACTTTGAATAGCTCAACGGCTTCCAGCTGATGTTGGCTTCCCAACCGGTGCCGGAAAAGTCCTTGCGCGACGCGACTTTAAAGTCTTTCTTCAACTGACCAACTTTCACGGTGCCAGACGTTGCCGCCGTTGCATCCCATGTCACACCAGCGAGGTAACGCGTCTCTGTACTGTCTTGCAGCGAAGTCGACAACTTGTAATCGAGCTTTGCTTGACGTGCTTCAAGGATCAGGGAAGTCTTAGGCGCAACCTTGAAGAAGAAACGCCCGCCAATACTGTCGGTGTTACGGTCACTAGCGAGTGTGGTTGCACGGTTATTTTGATAACGTTTATCGAGCGTGCCAGCCTCGACTTCAATACGACCCTTGGCGTCATTCGCGCCATAAGCAAACAGCGCGTTAACCGATGTGCTGCGGAATTCGTCAGGCGTTCCGGCGATACCCCGATCGGTCGAACCGCGCGGATCATGGCCGCCAATGTAATCACCGAAAAGCTTCAACCCCATGCTTGAAGATGGGACAAACTCGCCAAAAGCATCCAGCTTGTAATCCGTGTAGTCATCGGCGCTGCTTGAAGAGAACTTGCCCGCTTTCAAATCATAGCCCAAACCAAATTGTGAAGCCGCGCCTTTGATATCCAAACGGGCACCAGGGTTATAGACCTGTGTGTTGGAGGCTTTTTTGTTGGTGTTGGTCAGGAACAGGTTGTCGTCACGGCCGAACGAAAGATTGAAGTACGGTGTAAGCGAAACGCCATCCATCAACGGAATCGGACGCGGGCCTTCTTTGTCGACGGGTTTACCGGTATCAGGAATTTTGTAGGATGGCGAAACTGGGCCTGATTGTGCGCCGGCGAACAGACAAAACGTCGCCAAGGATGTACCTACAGCAACCACGAGCTTGCGACTTTTCATGTAAATCCCATCGGAGTAATTGTATTAACTAATTGATTTTATTGGTTTTATTGCATGTGAAGATAAATAGTTGGTCCGTGCTTATTTTGCCGAAAAGTACTATTGAACCAGCTTATCAATCCGCGCGGATGCGATGAATGGATATGCTACTGACACACGCCAACAAGGTCAAACAAAAATACGCCGGCGTCGACATAGACGTGTAACAATTCCGATCCAAGCAATGACGCAGTAATGCTTCCCCTGCTCGCCCCCGCACCATCGACAACTTCGCCTAAACTACGAGGACGGCACTGCCGAAACGATGTTGACCAAGGTTGCTAGAGCGTCGGACGAACGCAACGCGGAATTCAGCGTGTTACTCCCCCCCCCCCCCCCCCCCCCGCCCTCGCGTCCCCC
>JACMOJ010000263.1 GCA_014378085.1 Burkholderiales bacterium
ACTTGCGTTCCTCTAAGTGTGTCTACGTCTATTTTGTGCGCGAGGTACTTTTTCATGATGCTTTTTTTGAATTACTTGCATTATGCCAGCGCCGATGACTGGTCAAGCGACAGCAGCGCCGGCATTTTTACCGAGGTAGCTCGCCGTCTACAATTGCGCCATGCAGAATGACCCGTCCCGCCATCCATTGACACCGTATGATCTCGCCGGTGGTGAGCCGATAGTACGAAAACTGGTGGACCGTTTTTACGGCCTGATGGATGAAGACCCGGATTTTTACGGGATTCGCAAATTGCATCCCGCTACACTCGATGGTTCGCGGGAAAAACTGTTCAAGTTTTTGATGGGTTGGCTAGGCGGGCCACCGCTTTACGAGCAGGAATACGGCCATCCGCGGCTGCGGGCGCGGCATCTGCCGTTTGCGATTGCTTTGAACGAGCCGCGATCAATGGATGACCTGTATGACGCGCGCGATGGTCGATGTGGGGCTGGATAAAGACCTGCAGGAGCGGCTGGCGCAGTCGTTTTTTCAGACGGCGAATTGGATGCGTAACACCGACGATTGAGATTCGAAGCGCTTCGCAGGCGGATATTTCGTCAAACCCCATGTCTGGCGGGTATGGCAGCTCAAAAGTTTCGGCCGATCCGTGTTTGGAAGCTTGAATTTGTCGAAAGCGCGATTGAGTATCTGTAGTAGGCGTTGAGCATCGTCAACTGCTTTGCAATTGATTTCAATTGATTCAGGAATGCGGCCAAATTGACCAGCACCGCCTGAATCTTGGCCTGTTTGGTGTGGGTGCTTGTGATGGTCAAGCGCGTCTGTCCACCATGCCGTGTTTGCGTGGCGAAGCCGTGCAGCATTGGCGGATGGCTGGAGATCGCTTCGAAGTGTTTGTGCGGTTGTGCCAGCCGAACGAAAAGCGTCCACCAGTTGTAGATAAGGGCTTCCGTGCGCGCGATGAGCCGACAGCGTGCGATGTCTTGCGTAATGCAGCCGCCCCATCCACATTGATTTTTTATCTCATCGAAGTTGTTCTTGGCATCGGCACGGTCACGATAAAGCTGTGCCAGCGCCCCGATGCCGGGCATGCCGTGCATTGGCGCCGCGTCGTTGCCGGGCATCACGTCAAACCGACAGCGCTAGCCGGGTATTTGCCATACAGACACTTCACGGTGGCATCCCGATCGAGTACCCAAGGCATAGTCAGCAATGGTTTGGTGGTCTTGAACGGATACGAATCGAGCCAAGCGAGAGCGGCTGTCTCTTTCATTTGCGACAGTGCACGCCGCGCCGATTCCGCCGATACAAATTTGTCCATCCCGATCAGTTCCGGATGGATGCCGTCGCTGCGAATCGCGCTGATATGCGCGTAGCGGTGGTGGCCAGAGAGGATCGACAGCAACAAGGTCGCCAGTACGGCGGGTTTGCCGGGCACGCTGTTGCCGGTGTAGGGAAGTGGGCATGTCCATGGAAACGCTGCGTTCCTGCAAATTTGTGCAGATCACGCCACCTGACGCAACATTCGAAGCAATTTATGCCTGGAAGGCGCGCCAGTGCTCGTGTTTGCAGCGGCGACTGCCTTGTGCAATTACTTCCGCAAGTTCCTATTAAAGAAATCTACCGTCCGTTGCCACGCAAGCTTGGCGGCCTTTTCGTCGTAGCGTGGCGTTGTATCGTTGTTGAAGCCATGCTGCGTGCCTGCATATGTGAACATTTCGTATTTGACGCCTGCCGCTTTTAGTGCCACCTCGTACGCGGGCCAACCGGCGTTGATGCGTTCGTCATTTTCGGCGTAATGAACCAGCAGCGGCGCTTTGATTTTTGCGGCGTCGGCTGCAGGGGCTTGTGCGCCGTAAAACGGCACGGCGCCGCCGAGATCAGGAATGCGCGTGGCGAGGAGATTGGCGATTCCCCCGCCATAACAAAATCCGACCACACCGACGCTCCCTGAGCATTCTGGCAAAACTTTCAGGAAAGCTGCCGCGTTGACGAAATCGTTGCGCGATTTTGGCTGTTCCAGCTTGGAAAATAACTCCCGCGCCTTGTCTTCGTCGCCAGGGTAGCCGCCGAGTGGGAACAACGCGTCGGGCGCGAAGGCAACGAAATTGTCCAGTGCCAACCGCCGCGTGACATCTTCAATGTGCGGGTTCAGCCCGCGGTTTTCATGCACTACCAGCACACCAGGGAATTTCCCCGGGGTCTTCGTGGGCATCGCCAGATACCCGCGCATCTTGCCGTAGCCGTCCGGCGAGGCGTACTCGACGTACTTGCAAACGATGCGCGGATCGTCCTTCTTCACTTGCTGTGCTTCGGCGAACTTGGGATTAAGCGCCTCGAGCAACATCGTTGCGGTCATTCCACCAACAGCGTACTTGGTCGCGCGATTGAGAAAGGCGCGACGGTCAATTACGCCATGTACGTACTGGTCAAAAAGTTTCATTACTTCAGGATCAAAGTCGTGGGCGGTATTTAGCGGCATGGTCTCTCCATTTGTTTGCGGGACGATAAATTCTACCGCAATGCGCTTTTGGTTTATGGTGGCTGAACTTCACGCATCCGGATGCTAGGGTATGCTTAGCGTATCCCATCGTTATTTGTAGTCCATGGACAGGCTGTTATCCCACATTGAACGCATCACCGGCGAGCGTGATCGGCCGCAAATCAACATTGCGGTGGCGCACGCCTTGCGCGATCTGCTGGGTACGGGCGGGGTAACCATTTACTCGTTGTTGCACACGCCGGGGGAAGCGTTTGTCTGGCCTGCTGCCAGCGTGAACGACACCGGCGCGCACGTTCACGACGATGGCCTGTCGGTGCCTTCGAGCATGGTGTCAATCGACTATCATCCTCAGCTCTTCGCGAGCTTGCGGAGTGGTGCACGCGTCAACGATGGCAGTGACGTCGTCTTTCCGATTGTCAAAGCAAACGGCAGTGTCTCCGGGTTTGTCAAGCTGGCGGGCAAGTCGCTGAACGAGAGTGAGCTCTCTTTTGCCGAACACCTGCTGGCGATTTTCATCAACGTATTGTCGCTGCTCGATTACAGCGAGATCGATACGCTGACAGGCCTGCTCAATCGCAAGACTTTCGACCGACACCTGATTCGTATTCTTTACAGCCTTTCGACCGACGATGACCGTCATGTCAAAGCGCTGCATTTGCCACGGCGCCGTCATGCGCGCACCGCCTTTGTTGACCATTGGCTTGCGGTAGTCGATGTCGATCATTTCAAGCGCGTAAATGATAATTTTGGCCACCTCATTGGCGATGAAATGTTATTGCTCATTGCCACGTTGATGAAGGCGTCGTTTCGGGTTCACGACCAGCTATTCCGGTTTGGCGGCGAAGAGTTCGTGGCACTACTGAAACCGACCGAAGAACACAACGCACATGCAGCCTTTGAACGATTCCGTGCAGAAGTAGAGGCGTTTGTGTTTCCGCAAGCCGGGCACCTCACGGTTAGCATCGGCTACGTGCGCGTCAAGCGAAACTCGCAGCCATCGCTGGTGTTGGAGCATGCCGACGCTGCGCTTTACTGGGCGAAGGAACATGGCCGCAACCGGGTGGTGAAATACGATGCTGCTGTGGCAGCCACATCGTTGACCGCGAAGGAAAAACAGCCTGAAGTGGAATATTTCTAGCCAGCACAGGCTTCGGTCGCGTTGAAAAAATTGGTATTTGTCCAGACTCCTCGCTACCCAGCCAGTGAATTTCTGGCAAGCGAAAGCAGAGGCTACGGATGCGGGCCAATCATGTGCGCGGGCTGCACCCAGAAATCAAATTCTTCCGCCGTCACATATCCCAACGCCTCGGCCGCAGCCTTGAGCGTGCAACCATCCTTGTGCGCACGCTTGGCGATTTCAGCGGCGCGTTCGTAGCCGATATGCGGCGCCAATGCCGTGACCAACATGAGCGAGTGTTCCATCAGTTCGGTGATACGGGTTTCGTTAATCGAGATACCGCGCACACAGTGTTCTTCAAAGCTGGTCATGCCATCTGCCAGTAGACGTACGCTTTGCAGGAAATTGTGTGCGATAAGCGGCTTGAATACATTGAGCTCAAAATTTCCAGATGCGCCACCGAAATTGATCGCGACGTCGTTACCAAAAACCTGTGCGCACAGCATGGTGAGTGCCTCGCACTGGGTTGGATTGACTTTTCCCGGCATAATCGAGCTGCCCGGTTCATTCTCCGGG
>JACMOJ010000264.1 GCA_014378085.1 Burkholderiales bacterium
GGTTTCATGCGATGAAAATCTTTGAGGTAGGCGGCTCAATTCGCGATGAGCTGCTCGGTTTGCTGAATCAGGATCGCGATTATGTCGTCGTGGGAGCCACACCGGAGGAAATGGCCGCGCTTGGCTACAAACCCGTCGGTGCCGATTTCCCGGTGTTCCTGCACCCTGATACCCACGATGAATATGCCCTGGCACGAACCGAACGTAAGACCGCCCCTGGCTATCAGGGCTTTGTGTTTCACACGTCGCCCGATGTGACGCTCGAAGAAGATCTCGCGCGCCGTGATTTCACTGTCAACGCAATTGCGCGTGGTACCGACGGTACATTGATCGACCCCTACAACGGCGTTGCTGATGTCAATGCAAGAATACTCCGGCACGTTGGGGACGCCTTTCTTGAAGACCCGGTGCGCGTGTTGCGCGGCGCAAGGTTTGCGGCGCGGTTTGCAGCACTCGGCTTTCAGATCGCACCTGAAACAAAAGCGCTGATGCGGTCGATTACCGATTCCGGCGAACTCGACCATCTGGTACCGGAACGCGTTTGGCAGGAACTATCGCGTGGCATGATGGAAGCGACACCGTCGAAAATGTTTGAGGTGTTGCGCGATTGCGGCGCACTGGCGCGACTGCTGCCCGAAGTGGACAGCCTGTTTGGCGTCCCACAATCAGCAAAATCACATCCTGAAATTGATACCGGCATACACGTGATGATGGTGCTCGATTACGCCGCCGCGCGGCAGCACCCGCTGCCGATCCGCTTTGCCGCCCTCAGTCACGACCTTGGCAAAGGCACGACACCTGAAAAATACTGGCCACGTCACCCTGGCCACGAGCAAAGCAGCGTCGCATTACTCGACGCTGTTTGTGAACGTTTGCGGATGCCAAGCGATTGCCGCGATCTCGCGAGGATGACGGCGCGGTGGCATGGTGACGCTCACGCCGCGTTGCAGTTGGGCGCCGATAAACTACTCGTGATCATGGACGCAACCGATGCATTGCGCCGCCCTGCGCGCTTTCGCGATTTCGTTGAAGCGTGTGCGTGTGACCATCACGGTCGACTCGGGTTTGCCGATTCACCTTACCCATCCAGGGAATTTTTATTGGATGCGTTGTCAAATTTGCAGGCGCTCGATTTCGGCCGTATCGCGCAATCAAGTCCAAACGATATTCCCGGCGCGATACAGTGCGCCAAGCTTGAGCAACTTCAACAGTTTATTCAAAAGAGGAAAACAACATGACAAATGCCATCCGTATCCACGAGCACGGCGGCCCCGACGTTATGAAATGGGAAGCCATTGAAGTCGGCAACCCCGGCGAAAGAGAAATGCGCGTCCGCCACACCGCCGTCGGTCTCAATTACATCGACACCTACCATCGCACCGGTCTCTACAAGATTCCCCTGCCGAGTGTCATTGGTCGTGAAGGCGCTGGCGTGGTTGAGGCGATCGGCGCAGCCGTCACCGAATTCAAGGTTGGCGACCGGGTAGCTTACGCATCAGCACCGATCGGATCGTATGCGGAAGCACGCCTGATTGCAGCCGACCGCGTGGTAAAAATTCCCAACAACGTCACCGACCAACAAGCGGCATCGATAATGCTCAAGGGCATGACGGCACAGTATTTGATTCGCCGAACTTATGCTGTCAAGCCGGGAGACACGATCCTCTTTCACGCTGCGGCAGGTGGCGTGGGGTTGATCCTTTGCCAGTGGGCCAAACACCTCGGCGCGACAGTCATAGGCACGGTCGGCAGCGAGGAGAAGGCAACGCTGGCCAAAGCCAATGGCTGCGACTATGTCATTAATTACCGCAATGAGGATTTTGTCGCTCGCGTGGCAGAAATTACTGCTGGAAAAAAATGCGCGGTTGTGTATGACGGCGTCGGCAAGGATACTTTTTTGAAGTCATTGGACTGCGTGCGTCCCCGAGGTCTGGTCGCGTTATTTGGCAACGCCTCCGGTAAAGTGGAGCTGCTCGATCTGGGGGTGTTGGCCGCTAAAGGCTCGTTATTTGTCACCCGTCCCACACTCGACACTCACGTTGCCACGCGCGAGGAATTGGTTGCGACAGCAAACGATCTTTTTGATGTCGTGGGACGCGGCATCGTCAAGATCGAAATCAACCAGACCTACGCGCTGAAAGATGCAGCGCAAGCGCATCGGGACCTTGAGGCGAGAAAGACAACCGGGTCGACGGTGCTGATTCCCTGATATTGCATTGCAAAAATAATTCGCGCGGCGTGCGCAACGCATGCCGCAGCCGGATATCGAGGCTGCGCATTTCCTCGCTAGCGCCAATACTGGCGGGCCTCTCCAGCCATTTTCGTCATGAGACGCTCGTCAACGCTGGAGTTTTACCATCTGCCCACGTTTTTGCTCGCTCGTGCAAAAACCAATTGTGCAATGTTTGCACCACGATCAGGGGATGTTTACCCGAATGAGTGTGGGCTTACAATCGCTGCTCGACCTGCACAAAAAAACAATATGCCACGCGTCCTTATCGTTGAAGATGACCCCGCTTTTCGAGCGCGCTACGCAGCCGTGCTCGCCCACGATTCTTCATTCGACGTGGTCGCAAGTGTTGGCACCGGTGGCGAGGGTCTGGCCATGCTGGATTTGCGCAAGCCCGACGTGCTATTGGTGGATCTCGGCCTGCCGGATATTAGCGGAATA
>JACMOJ010000265.1 GCA_014378085.1 Burkholderiales bacterium
TGCCGAACAACGCATTCGGATTCTGTAATTGCGCGAACTCGGTCTTGCAGCGCTGTGCCCAGCGAAACGATAACCGCATCGATTCTGCCGCTTCCAGGTGTGTAGAAGGATGCGTTGTGCATTCATCGAAAATCATCACCACGTCAGAGTTGAGTACTCTTTGGATGCGCATCGACTCTTCCGGTGAAAGGAAACATTTGTCGCCATTGATGGGCGATTGAAATGCGACGCCCTCCTCGGAAATCTTCCGCAAATCACCAAGGCTCCATACCTGGAAACCGCCCGAATCGGTGAGAATCGGCCCGTTCCAAGCCATGAATTTGTGCAAGCCATCGTGTTTGGCAATCACCTCAAGACCAGGCCGTAGCCAGAGATGAAAAGTATTGCC
The DNA here is from genome assembly GCA_014378085.1 of Burkholderiales bacterium. The sequence continues at coordinate 389 of JACMOJ010000265.1, forward strand.
CAAGACAATTTTCGCACCGATTTCGGCGAGCTCCACTGGGCTCATGGCCTTGACTGTGCCGTAGGTACCGACGGGCATAAAAACCGGCGTTTCGACGACGCCGTGATTGAGAGTCAGGCGGCCACGTCGCGCAGCACCGTCGTTAGCGAGTAATTGAAAATTCACGTGAATAGAACTTATATGGTTAAGGCGTGCCGCAGGATAAACGGATTCGTGTTGCTTGCCAAATTGCGCCCGATCTGCCGCCTGCAAATACACCTACACGACATAGACCGTCGTAGTTTCCGAAACAATTTTGCCGACGCAAATGTTATTATTAGTATTCGCTAAAACCCAAACGTTGCTGCGCTGATTGCGCTCAATATTGGCGCCCCGCCTTATTCATCCATCGTAGACCACATGCACCAAAAGATTGCTGCCAAAGACCTGAAAACCGGGATGTTTGTCGCGGACCTGGACCGGCCATGGATCGACACGCCGTTTTTGCTGCAGGGGTTTCTGCTGGAGGATGTCGACCAAATTCAACAAATTCGGACGCACTGCGAATGGGTAATGATTGATCCCCAGCGCTCGGTCGGACCGGCGTTCAACGCGCCCGCCAAAAAAGCGCACATCGCACCGCGAGATCTCGGTGGCACCCCGCGCGTAATGGTGAAGCACTCGCAAGCGCCGAATGCAAAATCGTCGGGCCACGGTCGCAACGCATTCGTACCCGCTAAGCCGCAGACCGGCTCGCCAGATCGTGCGGGCACCCGCGACACTTCTCTGCCGATCGGGGACAGTCAAAACAAGCCCGCGACAACGGTTGGATCGGGCAAGCTGGCGCCGCCTGCTACTGCGCGGCGCACGGGGTCGGACGGCGGTTCGTTACAAACACCAATACGCGGGTTGCGAGGCTTATGGGGCGACCTGCGCGAGGGTGTCGCCAGTATTTTTTCCCGCGAGCAGAGCGACAAATCGAATTTCAATAACGTTCCGGAAACGCCAGATACACCGGAAGCGCTTGCGCGTCCGTCGTTTGTCCCTGAGAACGTGCAACTCACTATTTACAATGATGAAACACCTGTCGAGGTTGAAATTAGCGCCGCCGCAGTTTCGTTCGAGCGCACCAGTGAGTTACTGCACAACATTGCCGAAGATATTCGCGCGGGCGAGGGCCTGCACTTCGAAAATGTCGAGTCGGCTGTCGACGATATGGTGGACAGCATGGTGCGGAATCCAGACGCGCTCATGTGGGTTGCGAGAATGCGCGAACGAGATTTAAATATTTACAGTCACGGTATCAGCGTAGCGGTAAATTTGGTTGCGTTCGGCCGCCATCTCGGTTACCCAAAGGAACAACTTGCGCAGCTTGGCACGCTCGGGCTGCTGCTCGACATCGGCAAAATCAAGCTACCGCGAGAATTGCTCGAGAAGAATCAGCGGCTGACCGCCGACGAATTTGAAAAGATCAAGGATCACGTCGACCTTGGCTTGGGAATCCTCCATGAAACACCGAATATCCACCCCGACATACTCGGTGGCATTGCCCAACACCACGAACGCATGAATGGCAGCGGTTACCCCAACAACCTGATGGGCGACAAAATCAGCACGTTTGGACGCATGAGTGCCATCGCCGATACCTACGCGGCGGTGACCAAGCCCAGGCCATACGCCGAGGTAGTTTCACCGCATCAAGCACTGCAAATGCTTTCCAACTGGAGTGGAAGTCAGTTTCAGGCAGATATGGTGGAGCAATTTATTCAATCGATTGGTGTGTTTCCTGTCGGCAGCATGGTTGAACTATCGACCGGTGAAGTTGCTGTCGTGGTGACTCACAGTAAGTTCAAGCGATTGCGTCCGAAGGTGCTCGTGCTTACCGAAGCTGATAAGACGGTGCGTGCCAATCCAAGTACGCTCGATCTTCTTTATGACACTTCCGACACGCCGGTTTATATTCGACGAGGCCTTCCCAGCGAAGCATATGGGCTCGATCCACGTGAATTTTATGTGGCGTAATTTGCCTGACGTGACCCAGATTTTTGCACGATAGACTCGCCGCATCCAAACAGCATGGCACATACTTTTCGCGGTTCAGAAGACAATCCCCAGCCGTCGCAAGAGTTGCAGCGCACTGCACTAAGGTCAGCGCTTACCAATGCCATCGATCACGCGCGAATGGCGCAGCGCACCGTAGCCGTTTTGATCGTTGTGCTGGCACGCTCTGATCGCCTGGATACAATGCTGGGCGTACCCACGCGGGCACTAATGGACGATGCGCTGCGGCGCATTACCAGCGCGTTACGACCGGCTGACCGCCTCGTCCAACTTTCCGACGAAAAAATTTGTGTTTTCCTGCCCAACCTCAGGAGTGATGTGTTGCCGATGTTGGCTGCGAGTAA
>JACMOJ010000266.1 GCA_014378085.1 Burkholderiales bacterium
CGCCATTGGAGCCGTTGTTCATCGATGTCGCTGCACCGGTCGGCAAACCAGAGGTTCCGCGTGGACGCCTCGAAAAGGCCGCTTGGGAGGGGCTACGGGACTGGAACAGTGACGATACCAGCGACGCACTTACGGCATTCGAGCAGGGCTGCCCGGTGCTGCGTACACGTGCCGAATGGCAGGAGGTTTGCGCAGGCGCTTCCGCGCTAGTGGCGGGTAAATTCACCAAGCTCGCAGCCGCGAGTTTCTTTCGAGAAAACTTTCAGCCCTATCGCGTCTTTAACGCTGATGAATCGGCGACTGGCACGGTCACAGGATATTACGAGCCACTGCTGCGCGGCTCCCGCACCCGCACTAGCGTTTTCAAATATCCGATTTATGCCCAGCCACAAGACTTGGTGACCATTGAATTGGCAGACGTGTATGCCGATCTGAAGTTCCGTCGCCTACGCGGCCGACTGGTCGACAGCAAACTAGTCCCTTACTACGACCGCGCGGAGATTGAGTCCACCAAAGCCCCGCTAAAGGGCTTGGAGCTGGCATGGGTCGACAATGCGGTTGAACTTTTTTTCTTGCAGATTCAAGGTTCGGGGCAAATCCAACTGCCAGACGGCTCGCGCATTCGGCTTGGTTATGCAGATCAAAACGGGCATCCGTTCCGCTCGCTGGGCGGCGTATTGATTCGTCGCGGCGAAATCAAACCGGAGCGCGCGTCGATGCAGGGCATCAAGGCATGGGCAGAGCGTAATCCGCGCAAGCTGCAGCAATTTATGAACGCAAATCCGAGTTATGTATTTTTCAAAGAAATTGATGCGGGTGGCAGCGGGCCGATCGGTACCCTTGGCGTACCGCTGACAACAGAACGCTCGATTGCAGTGGATCCGCGCGTCATCCCGCTCGGTGTGCCGGTGTTTTTGGCGACAACCTTTCCCGGCACGAACCAGCCGCTCAATCGGCTAATGGTTGCCCAAGACACGGGCGGTGCCATCGCCGGCGCAGTGCGTGTCGATTTCTTCTGGGGCTTTGGTGACGATGCCGGCGCGCAAGCAGGGCGTATGAAACAACGCGGCGAAAAATGGGTGTTGCTACCGAACGGCTACGACCCAAACGCACCCACCACCGGTGCTGCAGCAAAGTAACCGCAGGTAATCACTCGGCAGCGCACGATGAACCGCGCGCTGCACCGATCAACCGGCTGGCGTGAAACCGAAACCCGCCTGCAACAAACTATTTCTTTGCCGGTACCGCTGTGGCCGCCGTGGGCAAGATCGCAGGTGCCACGGCGGACGCAAGCTTGGCTTCGATGGTTGCTAGCGGGAGAGCGCCCACAACACGTTCCCCGTCAACAAAAAACGTCACCGGTGTGCCATTGATGCGAAGTTTTTTTCCGAGGGCAACGTTTTGATCAACCGGTGTCACACAAGACTCGGGGGCAGGCGATGCTGGTGCTTTATCGCGCAACATCCAGTCTTGCCACGCAGCGCCCTTGTCCTTTGAGCACCAAATCGCTTTCGACTTCACCAACGAATCCTGCGCGAGAATCGGATACAAGAAGACATACGCTGTGATGTTAGTCATCGAGTTCACGTCGGCTTCAAACTTCTTGCAGTAGCCGCACAGCGGATCTTCAAAAATCGCGATGCGCCGCGAGCCATCACCACGCACGATCTTGATGGCGTTTTCAAACGGTAGCTCATCAAACTTGATCGCCGACAGTTTGTTTATGCGCGCTTCCGAAACATTGGCGCGTGTCGCCGTATCAATCAGATTGCCGGCTAAGACAAACGTCGCTTTTTCATCGGTATAAAAAATCTCCGTACCCGTGAACACCTCAAATAGGCCACCGTAAGTTGTCTTCGTAATCCGTTCCGTTTTCAGGTCAGGAAACTTCTTGGCGAGCTCCTTTTTCACTTCGTCCGGATTCGCCTGAACGCCACAGGACACAGCGAACAGCGTGGCTGCCAGCGCGATAAGTATCTTTTTCATAAGCTCAACTCTCTGATTAAAAATTCGTTGCTCAAACTTGTTCCGCAAAAGCTTCATAAGTGATCGCTTCGCAAAAGCTTCATGACTGCGCCGCATATTCTGTGGCGAGGCGTTTAGCTAAACTTGATTGGTCAAACCAGCTAAAGCCTGATCTTCTGACCCACTTTGACACGTTATCGTTGCGTGAGAAAAGTGTGTGCAGACGATCGGTCGCCTCACCCATCGCAACGGTCGTCTCGGCCTGCGCGCGAGCGTAGCGCCGCAGTACCGCCACATCGCCTAACCCCGCGAGCGCACTTCGCCCAACCAGCACATCCACCAATCTACGAACATCGCCGAAGCCCAGATTCACGCCTTGTCCTGCAAGTGGATGGATGGCATGAGCAGCATCGCCGATTAGCGCGAGTCCGGGTGCGACAACACGATCCGCAGTAATACGTTTTAGTGGAATTTCATCAATCGCAGACTTAAGCGAAAGCGAACCCAGCGTATGGTGCCCGGCCGACGCAACTGCCTCGGCAAAGGCAGGCGAATCGCGGGGCGGCAGCGTGCTTGCGAACGCCTCAGTGACTGACCAGACGATCGAAATTTGCTGTTTCGGCAGCGGCAGATAGGCCAGCACACCTGCCGACGTAAACCACTGCCGCGCGATGTTGGCGTGCGGGATTTCGCAATCAAAATTGGCCACAATTCCCACACTGCGATAGTCTTTTACCACCGCACCAATACCCGCGAGTTGGCGAACACTCGATTGCCGACCGTCGGCCGCAACGACCAAATCGGCTTCAATTCGACTCCCGTCATTTAGCACCACGTCGCGTTTGTTTTTGTCATTCGCCATCGAATCGATCACCACACCAAACTTCCGCACCACATCCGTTTCCACCACTGCGTCGGTTAACGCGGACATCAATCGCCGGTGTTCAACAATATGCGCGAGCGCCATGCCACGCGAAAAGTGGATGCTTGGAAGCCCGGTGTCGGCAG
>JACMOJ010000267.1 GCA_014378085.1 Burkholderiales bacterium
CACCTTCGGCAACGATTTCGGCTCGTGCCGCCGCGATTGCCGCCAGCGGCGACGGCAATTCCCCGACGTGCGCGGCAGCAATGGTCGCCTCCGGCGAAATTTCCATAATCGGTGCAAGATCGCCTGCGGCCAAACTTTCGATTGCGCCATTAAAGCGGTCCAATCTGTCGTCAATCGCATCAAAGTCGTGGGTCTTGGGTTCGACGACGCGACCCATATCGACGATGCGGGTTTCCATGGCGTGCGACAGCTCGCCCAGCCGCATCAGTCCGGCCATACGAGCAGAGCCCTTCAGCGTGTGCAGATGGCGTGTCAGCTCGGCGACTGGCGCGTGGTTCGCCGGCGCGCCACGCCACCGGCGTATCGCATCACCCACCAGCGGCATAATTTCACGCGCTTCTTCGAGGAAAATGGGCAACAGGTCGGCATCAATATCGTCTTTTACGGCGCGACGGTCCCTACCCGATTCAAATGCCTCGGGCTCGGGCGTGTGCTCTGCGGTTACCGTTGAGGAAGACCCCGCTTGCGTAGCAGGGGTCGAGATGGTCGGCGGGTTAAGTACGGGAAATGCGTCGGTTGCCTGCGCTGTGTCCGTTGCGACTTGGGCGGGCGTGCCACCCAGCAAACCCGCTGGCTCAGCGACGATGTTTGGTAGCGCATTATTGGGCAACGCGTTATCGGGCAGCAAAGATGTGCCGCCTTCACGTTTGGTGGCGCTAACGCTATCGGCGCGATCGGCGCCGTCGGTGCCGTCAATGCCGACGGCGCTTGCCACACCCGCGAAGGCCGACGCTGCGGCAACCAGCGCGCTGGTCGATCCAATCTCAAATATTGTTTGCGGCGATAGCGGGGGCGATAGCGGGGGCGACACTGGGTTCGACACATCGGCTAGCGGCTCGACGCGTTCGACCAACGGTAGCGCGTCGGTGACCGGCGCAGGCTCCACCGCCTCAGCCGTCGACGACGTTGCTGCCGCTGTTTCGGCATCAACATCAAATGGCGGTGACAATGTCTCGGCGAGAGTCGTGTCCGCAATGGTCATGTATTCAGCCACATCGCGGTATGACGCTGGCAGCTTGACTGAAGTCGATTCACCTAAACGCGCATCGGCCTGTAGTGAATCGCGCAGTGCAACGAGTGGGGCAACAATATCTGGCCGCGGCGCAGGGTACTCATGCGAGTGAAGCGACAGCACCATTGTGGCGAGGGTGTCGACGCCTTGTCGCGTTACCTCAATTCGCGACATGTCCCAATTTGGCGTCAGCTCAATTACATCGGTCAGCCACTTCTCTAGCGCAAATGCAACCTCCGCGATGGGCGTGAACCCCGTGGTGCGCGACGAGCTCGTCAAGGTGTGTGCGGCGCGCATAAACTCGTGCGAAATCGCGCCGAGTGGGTTGGCTTCAACGCTTGCCATTTCGCGGACCAACGTTTCAATATGTGTAGTTGCTTCACCCAGATAAATCTCAAACAGTAGCGCTGGCAGCGTGACGGCACCAACGGAAACTTCGCGCTCCACATCGAGCGCAATTCCTGGATGCATTGCGTCAATCGCGGACGATTGTGTCTCGGTCGTGGCAAGTGGCGGCAATTCCGCAAAAATATCTTCAAATGCCGAAGCCGGCGACAGCTCGACCGCCGGCGGCGCATCTGGGGCACCCAACAACAAGTCGAGCGAAAAATCCTGCGGCAGCACGGTTGGTGGCGCAACCGCTCGGTCAGCAGCGTCTAGCGTAGCCTTCGAGGCTGGCACGTCCACGCTAGCGACAATGGATGGTTGGACAGGCTCGCGGTCATTCTTTAGGAGCTCACACAGTTCGGCAATACGCGCGCCATCAACTACCGCCGTCCCCGACGTTTGCAGGGCCGCGACCCAGTGTGAAAACAGGGTCGACGCATCACCAAGTAATAGCAAAAGTCCGTCGGTTACCGGCTTCTCTTCCTTTGACCACTTGTTCATCACCTGCTCGCAACTCCAGGCAACCTCGCCGAGATCCAACAGACCGACCATGCGACCTGAGCCCTTCAGGGTGTGAAAGGCCCGGCGTATGGTGGTGAGCGCTTCGCGCGCGTGTGGGGATTGCCTCACCTCATCAAGACTTGCGCGGATCGTCGCAACCACTTCGGTCGCTTCCTCGAGGAAAATCTCGAGCAGCTCTTGGTCCACATCGGCCGCCGGTGCATCGAGCAGTTGTACAACCTGTCGCGTCGCGGCGTCTGCGGGCTTACTCGGCGCGATGTTGGCAAACGCGTTGGCAAACGCGTCAGCCAGCGCGTCAGCCCGCGCGTCAGCCAGCGCGCCGCTAGTGCCACTTTGCAACGGGTCTGTATCTGCATCGATTGCATCGATTGCGGCGAGTGTGGCAAGTGTGGCGAGTGTGGCGGCAGACGATCTCGCGACGTCCAAATCACCCGTAATCTCGGCGTTCTCTTTCAGTTCCTCAACGGCCTCGCGGAGCTGCCCGGTTGGTGCCGATGCATCGGCTTGCTGCTTCCAATCCGAATAAAGTGCTTGTACTTTTTGCTTGTCGATCTCCACATCGCTCGGCGAGACCGGGGACAACACGGGAAATTTCAGCAGGCTGCGTTCAAGCTCGGCCGCTTTCTCGGCCAAACCAAAACGAACTAACGCCGGCAGCAGCAGCGAACGTGGGTCGGCAGAACTTTGCTGCAACGCAGACACAAATAATCCCAGCGCGGACACGCCTTCAGCGACAGTCTCCGCTGCTTCGCCGCTTCCCTTGACCGCACCCGACGCAAACTGCGCAACACGATGCTGCAGCATTTGATTTAGCGCGGCGGCTTCATCAAGCTCAAGAATGGCCAGTGCGCCCTGCACTTGCGCAAATAGCGTGGGCAACGTTGCAAGATCGGCGGTCTTGAGCGGATCGCGGAAAAATGCGTCCAACGTACTTTCGATGGTGGATAGATTGACCTGCACCTCTTGGCCGACTTGAAACATCAGCAGGCGCTCTTGTGCACGCTTGCTGAAGTCATCCATCATCGCGTCGGTCGATGCATCGATGACAGGCAACGCCGTACCCGACATGGCGCCTTTAATGCGCACGATCACCGCTTGGCTTTGCGCGGCGAACTCGCCCGACAATCGAAAGAAATTCTCCAGTGACGACTCTACGAACAAGAGCGCTGAGGCAACCTCAAGGGCTTGCACCTCATTGGCCAGCAGCCCGGTCTTTTTCAAATGCGGGCCTACCAGCCCTAACACGCGCAGCAGCTCTGCCATTGCTTGATTTGGGAGCGGTTGTGCGGCTTTTGCGAGAGCATCCCCCTGCTGCACAAACGCTTCCAGAGCGGCTCGGTTGCCGCTCGTTAACTTAAGCCAACTTTCTTTCAACGCTTGCAGCTGATCCCTTAATGATCGCACCAGCGTCCTGACCGACTCATCAGAAGCCGCATCACTTTCCGGCGCGGCGGCGAGCAATTCGTCTAGCCGATATAAAAATCGAACGGACCTCACACGCTCGGTCGTCGCCGATGATTTTCCGATCACCAATAGCAAGTCGCGGAACAGGCGTTCCGGAACTTTATGCACGCCATCGACTAGCAACTTGATCTGTTGATCGATTTTGCCGAACAGCTGGACAGCCAATGATCCCGATTCAACCGGGTTTGCCACGACCGCATCGAAAAACGCGCTCGCCGTATACCAAAACGCCCTAGTCGGCGACGTCACTTGCAACGCCTCAATGGCGCTGGTTGCGCTGCGCATGTCGCGTGCGCCAGCAACGAGGTCTTTCTCCCGCAGAAGCTTTAATAGACCCGCTTGGTAAAGTCCCCGCCGTTGCTTGATCGCTTCGGCCAGCATGTCGGCACGTGGCAGCGCAACCGTATTCTCTGGGGAGGGCACCACTACATCCAGGTCGGGTGAGAACAGATCACTCTCAGTGGCAGTGTTCGCCGCTCTGCCACGATTGAGTGCGAGATACGCCGGCGCTAATGCCATCGGGCGATCCGGCTCCCCGGCCATCAAACTATCCAAATAAGTTGAGAGTGATCCGGTGGCTTGTTTGGCCAGCATCACCCGATCTTTGACGGCGTCCCGCGCCGCTGGATCGCTAAGCGAATCGACCAGCGCTTCAATTTCCTCAGAAAACCGCGTCGCCCCGCCCAGCCCAACCATCGACAGCGCACCAGTCACTTGATGCAGGTGCGTGGCGACATACTTCAGCGCCTTAGCATCAGTGATGTCGACCGCTAACTTGTCGAGATTGGTCCGCGCTTCAGCGAGCGAATGCTCAATCTCGGTTCTGACCCACGAGAGGGGCCCAAGATCGACCGACGACGATTGCGAATTCAAGGCCATGTAGTGTGCTTGGTTTTGGTTACAACTTAAAGCCGGACACTGAGGACTTCAGATCGGACGCAACGTCCGCAAGCTCTTTAATCGAGGAGGCCGTTTGCTGGGTACCGGCTGTAGTCTGACGATTGATCTCTAAAATGTCCTGCATGTTACGCGCGACTTTGTTCGCCGACACCGCCTGCGTTTGGGTATCGGAAGAAATCTTTTGAATCAGCGCGGCGAGATTGTTTGTCACCAAGTCAATTTCAGCCAACGCCTGTCCGGCAGCGTCAGACAGCTTTGCGCCTTCCACCACCCCGGTCGTTGATTTTTCCATCGCGGCCACAGCGTCCTGCGTATCCGCCTGAATGGTCTTTACAATTGCGCCAATCTGCTTGGTCGCCTCGGCAGAGCGTTCCGCCAGCCGCTGAACCTCTTCCGCCACCACCGAAAAGCCGCGGCCAGCCTCGCCTGCTGACGCCGCCTGAATCGCCGCATTCAATGCCAGCACGTTTGTTTGCTCCGTAATGTCTGAGATCAATTCTACGATCTCGCCAATCTCCTGCGACGACTCGCCAAGACGTTTAATTCGCTTCGACGTTTCTTGAATCTGTTCGCGGATGTCGTTCATGCCAGAGATCGAGTTTTGTACCGCAAGCCGGCCTTTATCCGCAGCGGCGAGGGATCGTAACGCCACTTTCGAAGACTCTTCAGCGTTGGTTGACACGGTGGCGAGTGTGTTCGCTACGCCAAGCACTTGCTCGGTCGTTGACTGGATCTCCCTCGATTGTTTTTCTGCGGCATCCAGCAATTGGACTGACACCGCCTGCGCTTGCTGCGACTTGGCCGATACCTGAGTGGAGGCGTTGTTAACCCCCGTCACGAGCGCGCGAAGCTCATCGATTGTGTAGTTCATCGAATCGGCGATCGCACCAGTAATATCTTCGGTCACCTTTGCGCGGATGGTCAAATCGCCGTCGGCAAGGTCGCCCATTTCATTTAGCAGCCGCAAAATTGCTTCTTGATTTCGCTTGTTCTCCTGCTCAGACTGCATCGCACGCTTACGTTCGGTGACCAGATAAAGTGACGCCATTAATGCCAGCGAAACCAGCATGACTACGCCAAATATTCCCGCAATAATCAGCGGCAGCTTGCCACTTGCAGCAGCAAATCCATTTTGAATCTGCTCCACACTGCTCAGTAGCTGTTCAGACCCTTGCTGCAATGCACGCCCGGCTTGACGCGCTGCGATCAGCTTCTGCACGTTTTCTAGAATTGGTTTGACGTTTTCCTCAAAAGCAGAAAAGGCCTCCCGCAATTTGGTCACACGGGCCCGATTTTCCCCCGTAGCGGCAGACACGCCGATTGCGTCGGAACCCGCCTCAAGCGCCTTTATAAGATCACGAAAGTCGTTGGTGTCTTTACCCATCAGAAACGGTACTTCGGGGTCGATCACATCCGCGCCCAAGATCTCCGCTGCACCTCGCGCAAGCCGCTCCGAAAGATAGGTCAAGCGGCTCACCTTCAGCACTTGCGCAACGTTGACACCGCTTTGTTGCAACGTCGCCGTCAACTGTTGTGCGAGGCCCGCGAGCTCTTCAGCGCCTGCACGCACCTGCGCCACGTTACGCCCCAAGTTGGCCAAGTCTTTTTGTGCGGCGAGTATTGACGTCGCAGCGTTGGACGCGTCTTGGAACCGCTTGGTGAGCTCGGTCAGGCGCGAGATCAACTCTTCCGATGTGCGTGCGGATGGCACGTTGCTGTTGAAGGCAAAGCCACCGGAATTTAGGACCTCCAAGTATTTCTGAAACTCATCTCGACTATCTTCTAACTGCGCAAACGAGCCAATATCGCCGCGCGCGGCGAGGCCGCCTGATTTTGCCAACCGCTGTGTATGAAACTGCAGCTGTGACGCAATATTGGTGTACGTCGAGACGTTGCCGCGCTGGATCGTGTCCAGCGCAATTGAGCCCAACATTAAAGCGAAAAACAAACCTGCGACAGCACCCAGAATCTGGAACTGGGTTTGCATTGGGAATTTGCTAATCAGCGGCAACACGAACGCCGTACGCTCAGTCTTTGGTTTTGCGACTTTGTTTGCGGCGATGGTGGCGGCAATTTTTTGCGTCTGATTCCCGGCAGGAAAACTGGAGGTTGAGTCCGGCCCAGCTTTCACTATCCGGCTGGCGGTATCCAACCCTGCAAAGTTCTTCTTTCTGCCAAACATTTTTGCAAAAATGCCCGCGGCTGCGCTTGCAGAACCGGTAGGCTGAGGCGCTGTGGTCTTTTCCTTACCCTTCAAGATCGAAGGTGTCGGTAATTTAAATGCCATGTGGGTTTCTCCGAACCGAAATTACAACAAACTACAAATAGTCGCGGGCACCGATTGAGACGATTTCTTGCGGCGAAAAGTATCTCTGCGAATCGAGCGCGCTTCAAAAAATTGTCACGCCGTAACCGTCGGCGGTCCGACTGCAACCTCGAGAAATGCCGCACTTTTTGATAGCGCCGCGACATCCAATTCAAACCACCGCGCCCCGGTTTGGTCGCGGTATTGCGTTTTCAGCCAAGGCCGTCCCGCATCACTAACCTCTAGGCGTTCAAACGTTTCGGGGTTGCGTAGACCCAACATCCGGTTGACGATAATTCCCGACGCCTCGAGCAAGCGCTCGTTGAGCAACACGACGCGACGCTCAACACCTTGGGCCGTCGCCGGCCCACCCTGGAATGCCGAAAAGTCCGCAACCGCAAACAACTTTCCCCGCACGTTGGCAACGCCTTGAAACCAATGCTTGGTTTGTGGAACCGGTACGAACGCAGGCACCGGAATGACCTCCGCAACATCGGCCAGTGAA
>JACMOJ010000268.1 GCA_014378085.1 Burkholderiales bacterium
CTAGATTTGATCGCGATTGCGCTTTATATTGCGCCCTAAATCGCGCCCTACATTGCGCCCTTAGCCACGCCATAAGTTGCGCCCTAAGTTGCGCCCTAAATTACTCTCTAAGTTGCGGCCTAAGTTGCGTCTAAGAACGGTCAGCCAATCAGCGATCCCAACACTTAAATTCGACTGAACGCCACAAATCCGTGGCCCCCTGGCGCGCCGCCTTCACACGTATTGCCAGTGCCGGCACCCCCGCCACCGCCGCTGCCAAGCTTGCCTCGCTGAGGGTCAACGCTTTTGTTGCCTACCGTCTCGCCGCCACCACCACCACCGGCCGCCGCCGTTGTCGCACCGCCGCCACCGCCCGCTCCCAATAGGCGGTCATCACGAGGTACTGGCCCACTCTCGCCGCCTCGCTTTGTCCCTTTGCTATCACCAGCTTCAGCAGCAACACCGGCTTTCGTTGGTGTTGGCGCAATCGTTGCGTCGCCACCGCTCGCGCCGCCGACTGTCGTTCCGCCATGGCCATCCATCACACCCGCATTTTTCTCATTTCGGGAACGGGACGGCCGCACATATTTTTCTGCGCCCGGTGTACCCATGACAAATGCCCCCGAGTCGGCACGTACGATGTTTGATGGGCTCCCCAGCCAGCCAGGCCCGCCGCCAATATCCACCGTTGGCATGCACGGGTTCCCGCCGGGTCCGCCCGCGCCAATGGTCAGCACATAGATTCCCTCCCGCAGCTCGACCGTCGAGCGCATCTCAGCAGCACCCGCGCCGCCGCCGCCGCCACCACCGCTGCCAAGCGTGCCTGGAATCATCTGGATGGTTTGGAAACTACCGCCAGCGCCGCCCCCGCCGCCACCAGCAAGCGTAATTGAATAGCGCCCCGGGAGGAGTCGGTCGCCTGCGTTGGCGCGCGACACTGTCAGCGCACAGCGTTGATTGACCACGTTGGGGCGAGGATTTTGAATCGTGAATAACGCCTGCTGTTGGCTATAGTTGGCCGCGTAGCAATTCGGTAACGCGGTGTAATCCAACAACGGCGGCGGTTCAGTGGTCGCACAACCGGCAGCAAGTGTCGCCAATACAGCGAAAGAAAGTGCACTGATCTTCATAATTCGGGTCCTTTCAAAGGGTTGGTTGTCATGCTGGCGCGGCAGATGCCGCGCTCATTGGCGCTGCCAAACGAAGGTGTGGGATGAACAAGTTGCAAGTGCCAGCCACGTTATCCAAGATTTCGGCGGCGAGGTCTGTGCGGTAAAGAACATTTTTAGGCGCGCAGGGGCGTTCCTGACAGAAGAACGCGCACGGCGCAGGCCTCGTGCTGCGGTTTTAGCCAGGTGATCGGGGAGATCGCCCAAGTATTCCCGCCGGATGCGGCTGCCCTCAACCACGCCACACACGACTGTAGCCAGTGCAGGGTCGGTATGTTCGGCGCGGGTTTCGGCTTAGTTCATTCGGCCTTGGCGTATCGCGCAAAGTCGTTGCTGTCTTGCGTGAGGAGGCGCATGAGCTTGGGGTGAACAAACAGCTTGTCATTGCCGATACTCGTCTCTTCTAATACGCCAATTTCCACCAGTCGCTTGAGGTAGCGTGATGCGGCCTGACGACCTGCGATGCCTGCGGCAGTGATATTGGCAATGCGGCAATACGGTTGTTCGAAAATCAATTCCACTAGCTCGCGGCTGTAGATTTTTTCGGCTTCTGTTTTTACGTACTCGGCAGTGTGCTTTAGCAGTTCGCGGATGGCCGCGATTTTTGCCGTTGTCCACTTGGCCGTGTCTTCAACACCCTTGAGCACATACATGACCCAAGGTTCCCAAGCTTGCTCACGCGTGACGCCCAGCAGCAAGCCGTAGTAGTCGGACTTATTGGCGATGATGTAGCGGCTCAGATAGAGGATCGGCAGCGACAACAGCTGTTGTTCAATCAGGAACAGGCTGTTAATCACACGTCCCGTGCGGCCATTGCCGTCGGCAAACGGATGGATCGCTTCAAATTGGTAATGCGTCACCGCCATCCGAATCAACGGATCGATATCGACGTCGTTGTGCAAGAACCGCTCCAAATTGGCGAGCAGATTTCGCAATACATCCTCCCCGACCGGTGGCGTGTAAATGACTTCACCGGTACGGTCATTGGCCAGCGTCGTGCCAGGCACACGCCGCACCTGCATCTCTGCGCCCTTGAGATGCGTGCAAATCATTTCGGCGGTGCGGGTGTTCAGAGGACGCTTTGCCAATTCGGCATAACCGACGAATAGGGCTTGGCTGTGGCGCAGCGCCTCTTTGGTGTTGGCATCGGCGCGGTCACCGAAATCGCGAAATTGAAACAGCCGGTCGGTGGTGGTCACGATATTCTCGATTTCCGAACTGGCTTGGGCCTCCAGTAAGGGCAACGTATTGATCAGCATTGCCGGATTCGGGATGAGATCGGCAGCCTGCTTTAGCGCCGCCAAGGCGGCGCGCGAAAGAATGCACTGCTTGAGAATCATCTTCGATTCAAGATCAGCAGCGGGCGGCAATGGCGGTAGATCGTTATACGGCCGATCTGGGCACCATCCGGCGGTGGATATGATTGAATTTTGGTCTTTTTGCGACATATTTTCAGTCTATGTTGCTGACGACGACACGTCAACCATTAATGTTGCATTTTTCCACTTTTTGCGACATACCCCCAAAGAACGTTGCTGACGACGACATACCCATCACACGCGAGCGGAACTCAAAGACCCAGAGCCAAAGATTTGGCGGGGCACTCAAAGCGGCGGTGGCCCATTGACGAACATGTATAGAAAATCGCGCTTTCTTTACACTTCCCCAGCGATGTGCAAAGAAAACGGCATTTTCTATGCACGTCCGAGTTAAGCAAGGGACGCAACGGCCGCCGACAAATTGATAACACTCTAGTATCGGCGGGTATTTCCGGACTAAAACGCGTGAAGAACCCCGTCTTTAAGAGAGTTTCTCAATTAGCTTTAATCGAAACGCTATCTTTGGCGGGCGTTTTCAAGCATAACAGTCTGAAGACGCTCGTGGATGCTAGGGTTTTCGGAAAATAATCGTGGTCCCCGATTATTCCCACCCATAGCCGTCCTTCAAATTTCCCGAAAGCGGCTGTTTAACGTCTGAGTTGGGAGGCTTGACCCGGCTTGCCGGGGCAAGCCTCTCGATTCAAGGGTTAGGCATCTGTTGATACATCGAGTTGGCGCGCCGTATTCTCAGGACGACATTCGGAAGCTTAACGTCCGCGTTCGGGTAGCAATGCGCTCATACAACGAAATTGCCTTTTCATTCGACTGAGCTGTTTGCCAATAGACCCGCTTTGCTCCGACAGCGGTTGCTGCTGTGGACACGGCATCAATCAGCGATCTGGCGATCCCTTGACCACGAAAGCTAGGGGAAGTGTAGAGGTCTTGCAAGTAACAGATTGAATCTGCGTGGAATGTGCTTCGATGAAAGATGTAGTGAACAAAGCCGACGGACTCACCTTCAATTTCTGCAATCAGCCCGAATACTGGCTCCTCGTTTGACAACAAGCGTGACCAGTTCAAGTCAGTGCACTCTGCTGGCGGTGCAGCAATGCCTTCCGCAACACACGCGGCAATGTAGCCATTCCAAAGAGTGAGCCACGAAGCATGGTCGGCTTCCTTCAGAGGACGCACTGTAGGGCTGGTGGTCACGGCTTCGGATGCCTAACGCCTGAGGTAAAGGGCCGCGCGCTTTTGCGCCGTCCCAGCGACCGAAGGGAGCGATCTTGACCGCAATGTTAGACAACACCTTCACAGTGGCACCCAGTTCACCGTGTCATAATCAGGATGCTGATTCGAGGTTTCTCTTGTCTGTTGCGAGCCTTCCGGATCGTCTTCCTCCGTGGTGCCAAAATTCTCCAGCGAGCCCAACTGCGCCAATTGAGGGACCTTGCCTTCGATGCCGAGTTCGAATGCCAACTCGATGTCATTGGGCTGGTCGAACGCGCCAATTGAGATGGAGATTCGCACACTTCCCTCGCCGTGATAGAACAGTGGCGTACCGCAGCTTGAACAAAAGCCCCGCGCCGCGCCCTTGGAGCTGTAGAAGCGCGATGGCTCGCCTCGTGTCCACGTGAGGTCCGTCAAAAGAACACCCACGCGTGCACCGAAGAAGTTGCCGCTCGCCTTCTGGCACATGCGACAGTGGCAGATGTGTGGATTGTCGCTAAGCGCCTTTGTCTGAAATCGAATGCGGCCGCATTGGCAACCGCCTGAACGTTCTTTTACCATTCGTATTTCTGCGCTTTCTGTTGAGATGAGCGACCCGCTTCGTGGTGTCTAACGTTCAAGCTAACCAGCGCTGCGCGGCTTTATCGCGCAGCGTCCAGCGACCGAAGGGAGCGAACTTGACCGAAATGTTAGGCCGCACTTGGTGGATGCTGAATTTGCTGAGGCTGTTTGTCGAACCGCTGCAGCTGAGAGTTGATGCAGGCCCACGCGGGGGCGCTTGAAGCCCAGATGTTTGCAGTTGGATTGATTGCAGATGGGTTATCAAGGGTTCCAACTCGTATAACTGTAAACCCCGATCGTCCGGTGTTGTCTGCAAAGAGGTGACTTCCACACTTTGGGCAAAACCTTCGGCGGACGTGATTTCCGCTGTCTGCCTTGCTGATGTATTCGCTTGGATTTCCATCTATTTTGATTGATGATGACGGAAATATCACATTTACTGTTCCGTTGCCCGATATGTGCTGGCAATCACGACACCAGCAGATTCTTGCGACGACCGCATCACCGGTTAATCGATATCGGATTTCGCCGCAGAGGCAGCCGCCAGTGAGTTCTCGCATCGTCAGTATCTCGGTGTTCTGGTGAGGGATGGGGCAGGGCGAGGTGGGTATTTTGTGCGCCCTAACGTTGCCGTTCACCCGGCCGAGGAGCGGCGCGCAGCGCCGCTTCCGAGGGTCGGGTGCAACGGTTTGTTAGCCATCATATTTTCATTGCCGCGATCATTTCCTTCGTTGATTCCGACGCCGCCAATACTTGGCCACAGGAGAGCATCTCATGAATCAAAGCTGGGCGGTTTCCGATTGAGTATTGCGTCATCGCTTGGATTGACCGTTCATTTGGCTTGTTACGGACGCTGTCGAAGTGGGCGCCGCCAAGCTTACTTGCGACGAATTGGACTATCTCGTCCCGCGCAATCTGCACCCCGGATATGACGCAAGCGGGCTGATTGAGGTATCGCTTGAGTGGGGCAACTTCGTCTTTGATGGATATCGGCGCTGGGCCGTCCTGAATCTTGTTGAACTCCATCGCCGCGAAGATCTTCATTCCAACATTCTGCGCGGGACTCGATGTGGCGAAGTTGACTTCCCGAAGTCTGTTGACATCAGCCACATAGAGGAACGAACTCGGAACGAGGAAGTCTTTTTTGCCGACCACAGTTACCCATACCTTGATTAGGTCATGGTAAGTGAAGAGTCGGCGCAATACAGTGCTACTGCGCCTGATCTCATCGTCTCGGATTTCACCGCTAGGCCAAGCCGTCACGACATAGTCCAGGTCCTCTCGAACGACGGCCAGTAACTCTGGCGATGCTGGGTCCATATGATGGCTAACGCCCGAGGTAAAAGGCGCCGCGCTTTTGCGGCGTCCAGCGACCATAGGGAGCGATTTTGACTGACGTGTTATGCATCATGACTCACGCACCATTCCAATATTAGTTTTTTCTGCGCTTCAGGGACAGCAAGCCATTTTGTTTTCCCTGAAAGCAAAAGAGCACAATCCTGCTCTTTCGCAGCATTCACGATTTGCTGAAACCAACGCAGCAACGTGAAATCAAGTGAGGCCCGCGGGGGCGGACTACGCAGCACTCTGCGTTTGTCGTCCCAATATACATCCATTGCTTCACGATAAATGTACGGAAATGTCATCGACTTCGGTTGCACGTACAAACAACCAGAGTTGTCCAATCCGACTTCGATAATTTGATCTGTCTTCACGATGCATAACGTCCGAGGTAAAAGGCGCCGCGCCTTTGCGGCGTCCAGCGACCGAAGGGAGCGTTTTTGACTGACGAGTTAGAGCTCAACAACTTCAACCTTTCCTTCGTACTCACCGGTAAGCGATGCCGCGAACTCAATTGCTTCTTGTAGCGACTTGCCTTCATGGTTTGACGTAAGAATATAGCGGTCCTCATCCTGTCCGTCGCCGACGACGAGTTCGTCAATCATGTCCTCAACGTGAGCCGCATCCTTTCCAACGACACCGACAAACGTCACGCCGTCGCGGAGAAAGTCCTCGACCATTTCGTCCAGGCGCATTTTGTAGCCCGCGGGGCAATTCAGAACGATCTTCTTTCCGTAAGCTGACATTGAGCTCTAACTTAATTTATACGTCAAGATTGACGCTTAACATTTTCGCCTGCCGCATAACTAACTTCCCTTCGTCCGAGAAATGAGCCTGCAATCAAGCACATGCACGAAGATACCGCATTTCTGTACAGTCATAACAGAATCAAGTTTTGCGTCACGCCCCGCAATACTCACCAAATTGGGCGGCAGATGCTAACCGCAGCTTTTGGCCGATTTCTGCAAGTGTACAAGAGCGTTGTCTTGACCCGAAGCGGATGTTGAAAGCAGAGGCATGCGAGGCTATTCGTCGATTGCCCCTTTATCCTATTGAAAACTCGAAAGCGCAAGGTACAGGGAGGGGGTTAGACGGCGAATGAAAATTGTCGTAATGTCCCATCTGTCGGCGCTGCAAGTCAGAAAGTTTTACGCTGGAGCGGAAGGTTAGCCGTCTCTACGCTCAATGGCATTGCGTGCGCCTTCTGGAAGCGATGCGTAAAGTGCCTGAATTCGCTTAGGTTCAGCGATTCTGTTTTCTATGATGGCGTTGATTAATCCAAACACCGCTTGCGCTATCTCTGGGTTGTCATCAACGCTAATTTCTCCAGGATGAACTGCGTTATTCCCAACTACGCGAACAACATCTAATGCTTGTTGAATTTGCACTGGCAAGCCCGATTGAACAAGCTGGCCAATGTCATCGTTGAGATTTACTCCACTCCCACCAAGATGAATGCATAGCTTTTGCAATGCAAGCCTGAGCAAAGCAGTTGCGCCTCGCGGAGATGCGTTGGCAATTTCTTTGGCCTCTAGGTAATCACGCTTCACATCTTCTGGCATTTCCCTATGAGGCGTAGGCGCAGCACTGATGCCGAGGGGGTAGAGAATGTGGGCTTGACCATCATCATTGAACCAAACCATTCTTCCTTCGCAGTGGTGGCAGGTCCCTATGTGCAAGTCAGCTTCAGAATACATGGTTCCTCCACCGTTAATGTGCCTCGGTTTCATTGTTTCTATCCACCTAAACTGTGCATAGACATCACAATGCGGGCAAGTAAAGCTCTTTCCGAGGAATTTGGGTGGGACGTATGTCATGGCAGATTTTTAGATGGCTAACTTAATTTATACGCACAATTTCACACAGGATTGCGGATACCCTATTTGGTTCCGCTTCGCCATTCCTACGGCGGCACTGGCTTGCTATCTGCCCAAAGTCCGCGCCGCGCTAGCTTTGCCTCAGACTCGATTCTATACAGGCCAGGTTTTTTTGGTGCGTGTTTCCGATAAACCCACGCCATACCCAGCCTGACCATTTCGGCATTCACGTTCTTATCGTCAATGTAGATTGTCGCGAGGGTTCGCCGATACTTGTCCTTGCCCCGCGCATCAACACGAACAACTTTCCCGAAAGCAAGATCGCTCAGCGTTTGCTTAGCGCGGTTTCCGAATGGCTGTGCAGATTCTGGCGCATCAATGTCAGCCAGACGAATCTTTACGGGAGTTTTCTCCCGCAAGACCGTGATCGTGTCGCCGTCCGTAATGCCAATCACTTTGCCGGAAAAATCGGCGAAGGCTAACGGAGAGGCGCAGACAATTGAGAGAGTAACGAAGAATCGGCGAGCCCGCCGCAACGCCGCGAATCTCACTTCACACCGCTATCAGGCTTTCTATCAAACCCCCGCGTTATCCAAGCAATAGACGTTAAAACACTTATAAACATCTTGTTTTGTGGGTTATAGGGCTAATTACGCAGTGTCGGCGGACTTTACCGGACTTCTACAAATCGCACTTGGGCGGACGCCCTCTCCGCCACATGAGATCGCCCCGAAAGGGGCTTTTTTATTGGTCGGGCTACTAGCGCTCATTTCTTGCCGAACGCCGGCCAACGAAAGCCGAATAGTTGTTTTGAGAACAGAAACACGAGGATAAGCACCATGCCGATGTGGACCGGCGTGACACCCACCCAGCCCGGCAGATGCCCTTGTGCGGTCCAGCCTTGGAAAATTGACAGGGTGTTGTAGTACAAGAAAAATACGATGACCGCGAACACTCCGTTCCAAGATGTGCCCGAGCGGGGGTTCACAAACGACAGCGGGATCGCTAGCAGCGCAAGCACCACCGCCGCAATCGGCAACGCCAGCCGCCAGTGCAGCTCAGCAATCCGTTCTGGCGTGGGTTGCTGCAGCAGCGTGAGCGTCGTAAGCTGTTTATTTGATGGGGCCTCGGCTCGCTCTGCTTTCGTCTCAATCCTCAGTTTCTGCCGCTCAAAGTCGACAATACGAAAATCGAGCGCGCCCGGCGTGCCTTCATAGCGACGCCCATTTGAAAGCACCAGAAATTTGTCGCCGTTGGGCGCAATTTCGGTGCGGCCTTTCTCCGCCACTACCACACCAAACCGACCGTTTTGGTTGTACTGCACAAATACGTTGTTGACCAAGCCCGTATCTGCTGAAGTGTTGTCGACAAAAAATACTCGGCTGGAATCACGCGCCTCGATAAAGCTCCCGGGGGAAATGCGGGCGACGTCGTCCTTGCTCCGCAGCAGCCGCTCATACTCTGCGCTTTCACGGAACGCCCAAGGTGTTAGTACCGTGCTGAGAAACGCGGTCACGAGCGCAATCGGTATGCCAAATGACAGCACTGGCTTCACCCACGCCATGATCGAGAGGCCTGATGAAAACCACACCGGCATCTCGCTCTCCCGATAACTTCTGGAAAGCGCCACCAGCACCGAGATGAACAGCGCCAGCGCCAACAACACCGGCAAGTAGGCCAACAACGCGAAGCCAATCAGGGCGACAACGGCTTCTGGCTCAACGGTGCCAGAGGCGGCCCGACCAAGGAAGGTGATCAATTGGTGCGTCACGATGGTCGCCACCAGCACGCTGATGACGCTGATGCCGATCGAGGTAAATTCTTTGGTGAGGCTACGTTGAAATATCTGCACGTGAGGCCGGAGGGACGCCAGTTATGTTGTTTTTTGACGGGAGGTGGCTGCAAGAGCGATAATTTCAACTTTCCAGCGCGGTTTCCTGAAGCAGGGTATCAGCCGACTCGGTCGTGTCTCAGTCATGGCTCGGTTGTCACTCGTGCGGCTCATGCCCTGATGCAGCTTTGGCAACGCCATCGTCGCCAGTGGTGCCGATGGTGCCAAAATCAGCGCTGGTCTCAAACACTTCATTTAGGAGAACGCAGTGGAATTTAGCATAAAGGCGGGAGCCCTCTCAGCAATCAAAACTGACTGTGTCTTGGTCGGCATCTGGGATTCAAAGAAAATCGCCGCTGCTGCGGCAATGGAACTCGACAAAGCGGCAAAAGGCGCGATCTCTGCCGCCGCCGCCAACGGCGACATTTCCGGCAAGCTGGGTTCCACGATGATGCTGCACGGTGTGACGGGCATTGCCGCCAAGCGTGTCCTGTTAGTCGGCTTGGGCGCGGAAAAATCCTACGAAGCACACGTGTTTTGCAAAGCCATCACGGCCGCATTCAAGGCGCTGAAAACCACCGCCGTCACGGACGTCACACTAACCCTCAGCACCAAATACGCAAAAGATATGGCGCACAAGGTTGAGCGCACGGTCATTGCCGCCATCGACGCGGCTTACCGCTATACCGCGACAAAAAAATCTGACGAAAAGTCCGTCGGCAAAGCCGTGATTTTCCATGTTGATGGCAAGGTCGATGAAAAAGCCATGAAAGCAGCCATGAAGGTCGGCACAGCAATCGGCGAAGCCATGCAGTTGACCAAGGAACTCGGCAACCTTCCACCAAACATTGCGACCCCGACCTACCTGGCTGACACCGCCAAAAAGCTCGCCAAGGAATACAAGTTCAAGCTGACCATCCTTGAGAAAAAGGACATGCAGAAACTTGGTATGAACACCCTACTCGCAGTGTCGCAAGGCTCGGCTGAGCCGCCAAAGTTCATCGTGCTCGAACACAACGGCGGCAAAAAAGGCGACAAGCCGGTGGTGCTGGTCGGCAAAGGCATCACGTTTGACACCGGCGGTATCTCGATCAAGCCATCCGCTGAGATGGACGAGATGAAGTACGACATGTGTGGCGCAGGCGCGATGCTGGGCACCATGAAGATGGTCGGCATGATGAAGTTGCCGCTCAACGTGGTGATGCTCGTACCCACCTGCGAAAACATGCCGGGCGGCAAAGCAACGCGCCCAGGCGACGTCGTCAAATCGATGTCCGGCCACACGGTTAAAATCCTCAACACCGTTGCCGAAGGCCGCCTCATTTTGTGTGATGCATTGACTTACGCTGAGCGCTTTAAGCCAGAGGTGGTGGTGGATGCGGCCACACTCACTGGTGCGATGGTGATCTCACTCGGCCACCACATTACGGGCGCCTTTGCCAACGACGATGCGTTGGGCTGGGAACTGGTGCAAGCGGGTAACGCGGCCCACGATAAGGCATGGATGTTGCCGATGGGTCAGGAATATGACGACATGCTCAAGTCTAATTTTGCCGATATCCCAAACATCAGCGGCGGACGCGCGGGTGGCGCGGTCAC
>JACMOJ010000269.1 GCA_014378085.1 Burkholderiales bacterium
CAGCCGTGCTTCGCCTCCGGCCGATTTTGATGACGACAGGTGCTACCGTCCTTGGTGCACTGCCACTCGCAATTGCCTCCGGTGCCGGTGCAGAATCGCGGCAACAAATCGGTTGGGTGATCGTTGGCGGCATGACCTTGGGCACCCTATTGACATTATTTGTTGTGCCGACGTTTTACACCGTCTTTGCACGGGGCCACCAACACTCGACTAAGAAAGACAAGGTTGCCGAAACAAATTCGACCAGCCTCAATCCTAGCGCCCCTGCCGCGCCTGCCGGCCAGCACGGGGACTAACGCTTAATCACCCTGTGTGAGAGTCGCACCGCTTGCGCGGGGTTTGCCTGCCCCTGACGCGTCCCCTCCGGGCAGCATCAAATCTGCGGGCAATTCGGTGGGCAAATCGCCGGCCGTCGGCAATGCGAGTGCCGGCACTTGTTCCCTCGCCCGATGTGCACCGTTCGCGCCGTTCGCACCGTTGTTGCCTGGATGACGGTCAATATGTGAACGTGGACTGACGCGCGGCGGGCGCTCTAAGTAACGCACCAATTGATGCAGGGCTTTCCGGTAAACATCGCGCTTAAATTCAATCACTGCATCGAGAGGCACCCAGTAGTCGTGCCAGCGCCAAGCGTCGAACTCCGGATGTTCGGACGCGCGGAGATGAATATCGTTATCCCGACCCGTTAGACGGAGCAAATACCAAATCTGTTTTTGCCCTTTGTAGGTGCCGCGCCATTCGCGCTTTACCCAATGACTTGGTACGTTGTAGTGCAACCAACTCTTGGTTCTACCCAAGATCGTGACGTGCTCGCGTTTCAGCCCTGTTTCTTCCTCAAGCTCACGGTACATCGCCTCTTCAGGCGCCTCACCGTGTTTGATACCGCCTTGCGGAAACTGCCAAGAATGTTCGCGGATACGCTTGCCCCAAAAGACCTCATTCTTTGCGTTGCAAAGAATGATGGCGACATTTGGGCGATAACCATCTTTGTCAATCATGGTTCAAGCCCTTCCAAAACTAAGTTACGACGATTGTTTCACAAATTACTTTAATTGAATAGCCAGACTCGCCGGGGTCGGCATCCCAACGTGTAAAATGAGCACAATTCCGCCACTAACCCATTGAAAAGTATAGAAAATGCGCGCCACAACGTTTTTTATTTCCACGTTAAAGGATGCCCCGGGCGACGCAGATGTCGTTAGCCAAAAGCTGATGCTTCGCGCCGGCATGATCAAAAAACTGGCGGCGGGCATTTATAACTACATGCCGATGGGGCTGCGGGTGATCCGCAAAGTCGAACAAATTGTTCGCGAGGAAATGGAGCACGCCGGGGCAATCGAATTATTGATGCCGGTGATCCAGCCGGCTGAGCTGTGGATGGAAACCGGTCGCTGGCAAAAATACGGCGCTGACCTAATGCGGGTAAAGGATCGGCACGATCGTGACTTCATTGTGCAGCCGACCTCCGAAGAAGCCGTCACGGATATTGCGCGTCAAGAGATCCGAAGTTACCGCCAGCTACCGGTGAATTTTTATCACATCCAAACCAAATTTCGCGATGAGCGCCGCCCGCGTTACGGTGTCATGCGTGGCCGTGAATTCACCATGAAGGACGCGTATTCATTTGACCGCGATGAGGCAAGCGCGCAGATCAGCTACGACAAAATGTACGCCGCCTACCAGGCAATTTTTTCGCGGCTAGGACTAGTTTATCGCGCGGTTGCCGCAGACACCGGCGCCATTGGTGGTTCGCGTTCGCACGAGTTTCAAGTGATCGCGGACACCGGCGAAGATGCTATTGCCTACTGCCCAACCTCCGACTATGCCGCCAACATTGAGCTTGCTGAAGCGGTGTCGTTGGTCGCGACACGACAAGCTCCTGCGCAAGCATTGATGAAAACATCCACACCCGGCAAGGCAAAATGTGAAGACGTCGCGACTTTCCTAAACATCCCACTCGCGAACACCGTGAAGTCAATTGTTCTGGCAGTCGAACAGTTCGACGAAGAAGGTGACGCCAAAGAAGCCGAGATTTGGTTGCTATTACTGCGTGGCGACCACGAGCTCAACGACGTTAAAGTCAACAAATTGCCGGGACTTAAGAATGGTTTTCGCTTTGCAACTGAGGCAGAGATCGTCGCACATTTCGGCTGTCAGCCGGGATATCTCGGGCCGATTGCTACTCAGAAACCCGTCCAGCTGGTGGTTGACCGCACTGTCGCCGCCATGGGTGATTTTGTTGTGGGTGCCAATGATGGCGGATTCCATTTAACCGGTGTGAACTGGGGCCGCGACTTGCCCGAACCAACAACCATCGCGGATATTCGCAATATTGTTGAGGGCGACCCGTCGCCTGATGGCAAAGGCGTGGTTGCGATTCAGCGCGGGATTGAGGTCGGCCACGTGTTTTATCTCGGCACGGTCTACTCGACGCCGATGAAAGCGACTTTTCTGGACGAAAGTGGCAAACCGCAACCGCTCGAGATGGGGTGTTATGGCATCGGCATCACACGCTTGCTGGGAGCCGCGATTGAACAAAATCACGACGACAAAGGCATCATTTGGCCAGACGCGATGGCACCGTTCACGGTCGTCATCGCACCGATTGGGTACGCCAAATCAGCCGACGTGCGTGAGACGGCCGATCATATCTACATCGAGCTCCGTGCCGCTGGCATTGATGTATTACTTGATGACCGTGACCAGCGCCCCGGCGTCATGCTCGCGGAGATGGAGTTGATTGGCATCCCGCACCGCATTGTCATTGGCGAACGCGGACTCAAAGACGGCAACGTCGAGTACCAAGGCCGTCGGGAGCAAGCCGCAACGGCGGTGAAGCGCGAGGAGATCCTGCAACACATCACGCAAAAGCTCGCACGCTAAGTTCGGGTACTTCTATTGACTCGTCGTTTCCGCGGACAACCATAAGGGTAACGGCGGCGGCGGGATCTAACTCCGCTCAGCGCTCACCATTCGGCATTGGGCTCCCGACTTGCGCGGTAGCGGGAAAGTTTTATTAAGCAGCAGAACTTGATTCAATCGTTGGCACAAGCGAGGTATGAGCGAGCAACGAGCGAGCAACGAGCGCAAAAATCTAGCTTAAAAATCTATTGTAAAACTCTAGCAAAGACGGCTTTTTCCAGCACTTTTTGCTCGGAAATGCCCGTCCTTACTAGACTTTTTAACGTTACTTCATTTTCTCGCCGCTGACGACGCGAGTTAGCAGCTCTTTCGTGACGACGCCTGTTTTGTTGTAAACAACCTTGCCGTCAGGCCCGTAAACGATGGTAGTCGGCATCCCCTTGATCTTTCCAAACACTTTTTCGGTTTTGTCGTCCCCAAGTACCAGCGGGTAGGTGTGTCCGATCTTGGTTGCTGCACGTTTGAGCTTCGCCTCATCGGCGTCTTTCTTGCCGGCCTCATCCCAATCAAGGGCGATACCAATCACCCGCGTCTTCTTGCCCTGCTCTTTGGCAAATTCCGCAATCTCAGGAATTTCCTTTACGCACGGCGCGCACCACGTTGCCCAGAAATTCACCACCACCCAGGTCCCCTTCAACTCCTTTAGGCGTTGCGCGTTACCGTCGGTATCTTTAAGATCAAACGCCGAGGACAATGACGGTGCCATCAGGAGTGCGGAAAAAAACAGCCCAGCTACAAAATTCGACCTGCCGCCTGCATGCATCTGAATCCCTTTCCACAAAAATCGTTGATGATAGCCTCTGCTAAACTCGCGCCTTTCTAGCACATCAATTTAGCCTGACACTGTTGGCCCCAACCAAACCCCCTGCGACATCCGCGACACCCAACAAGTATCCTTCATCAGTAACGCAGAAACATCTCAGAGGGTTGAATGGCACTTAGTTTATCGATACCGCTAGCCACGCAGCCGCCGCCGAAGAATATTGAACTCAACCCCAAGAAAGCGCGGGCCTGGGTCGAATCTTTGCCGCTCACAAAAACATTCGAGTCCGGGCGCGCATTGGCCGAGGCGGTGACCACCATAAATCGCGCCAAGCTACTTGCCGAGGAACGCGTCGCGCTCCTTGAAGTCTATCGCCCGATTTTGCAGGTTCTGCTGGAAGAGCTTGATGCCGTTTATGCTTTTGCGACGCTGCCCCTGCAGCCTAAGCCCCTAGAAGCCTTTATACTTGCACACACGTTATCCATCGAATCGGCGCATCCCTACAAAGCCTTAGTGCTGGAGAAATCCGCCAAATTAATCGGCTTTGGCAACAAGCGATCGTTGCCCGTACCCATTCATCGCGCGCTGAGCCACTCGCTCGCGGTGATGCTGCAAAGCTACAAGACCTACTACCCTGTCCCTGCTGGCATTTGGCGGGAGGTAAATCAGCTATATCAGTACGCGGACGAACAGGGCTTTGCAACTGAAGTTGTGGATGAAACCACCAAAACTTCAATTGCTGATGTCTATGTCGAAATGTTGATGTTGTCACTAGCGGATCCCTATCGATTAATGCACAGAGAGACCGACAGCGCGCTAGCGCTGCTGCGTCAAAACCGCGGATTGGTGGCGCTAAGAACATCTAGCGAAGGCATCGACCCACAGCGCGCATTCGTTATCGCGCTCGACGCCGATACGGCACCGCGTCCGCTCATTCAGGGCAATAAAGCGGCAGCCGGATCAGTACTGCGACTAGTCGACCCGACAAAGCTGGTAGAGCGAGTCCAGCAGCGGTTGAAGGCAGGGCTGGCAGCTGGTAGCGCGAACGCCGCCAAGAGCCGTGCTATCCACGACCAAAATGATCTGATGGGTCGGTTGGTGCGGCTTTGGGGTGACCCTCCCAAGCGTCAATTTCGGCGTAATCCAACCGAAACCGGAGTCGCCCTTTGTGCCGGCGTGAAGGCCATCGGCTATTTTTCCGACTTCGCCGCCAATGAGAATCCAGAGGCGGACCTCGACGCGATTCGAGAAGGTCGCACGATTCCGCTATTAAATATTCCACAAGATCCCGTGTCGCAGCGAGTCGGTGTGGAGGAGTGGCAAGTCCTTAACCAAAGCGCCAACGGGCTGCGATTACACCGCCGCGAAGGGGGTAGCGTCGGCATTGCCGTCGGCGAGGCTATCGGCGTGCGATTTGTCGGTGGGCGCACCTGGAATGTCGGCATTGTTCGCTGGCTCAGCCTGCTGGAGGGTAATGCGCTCGAATTCGGTATGGAGCTGATATCGCCAGCGGGATACAGCGTCTCGATGGAGGCGACCGTTGGATCGTCAGGACGTGCCGCCCCGGCAATATTACTGGCCACCTCACATCCTGAGGCTCCGCCGGACACCGTGTTGAGCGCGTCGGACACGTTCGCTGATCTGCGCGAGTTTGAAATGAACGATCACGGTGAAGTTTCAACGGTTCGCGCGACCACCCTCATTGAGCGTACTCCAAAGTTCGATCTGTTTCAATTCCAACCGTCTTAGGGTTGGGGTGATTGAGTGGCGGTGATTAAGCAGTGGTCACTACGCGGCGGGGATTTGCCGGGCCAAATATCGCGTCGACCGACCGGTCGTTTGTTCAACCATTCCACGCTCAATCAGCAAATGCAGCGCATCCTCTGCAACGTCGATGGGCATTGGCGCAATGGCTCTAAGCTGCTCCAGTGTTAACGGCTTGTTGGACGCGCGGATGGCGGCGAGCAATCGCGCACGCGATGTCTCATGGTCTAGCGGTGTCGCCTGCGCGTCGGTGTGCCTGAAGTAGGAAAGTGTTGCAGCGATTTCTGCGCCGACCAACACCACCAGCCAGCAGAGAAACATCCACACCAGGAAGATCGGGATACTGGCAAAGGCACCATAGACTAAGCTGTAGGTCGGCACCTTGGCGACGTACAAAACAAACAGCGCCTTCATCAATTCAAACAATATCGCCGCAATAGCCGCGCCCACCAGCGCGTGCCGAGCGGGGACGTGACGATTAGGAATCCATCGATAGGCCATATACAAGACAATCGATGTGGTGACCCACGGAATTGAGCGCAGCAGCGCATCGTCAAGCCATGGTAGAGCAGACTCAAAGACGCGCGATAGCTTCACAAAGAACATCGAAATGGAAAGGCTGGTGGCAATTAGGAACGGCCCGACGAAGAGCAACACCATTGCCCAGCGTAGGCGCTGCGCCCACGACCGTTTTCGACGCGCGCGCCAAATGTCGTTAAAACTATCCTCAATGGTAAGCAGCATGACAATCGCACTTGCCACAACAATACACAACCCAATTGCGGTAAGACGGGACGCGTTGAGCGCAAACTCATCCATGTAGGTGCCGACCATTCGGCTTGCCATATCCGGAACAAAGTTCTTGAGTACAAACACCTTCAACTGCAAGATTAGGTCGCGCGTAAAGCCCAATTTAGCCGTGAGCGTGAGCGTGACTGTGAAAAGCGGGACGATGGCCAACAGGGTCGTAAACGTCAAGCTTCCCGCAACCGTGAGGCACTTGTCTTCGACCGCCCGCTTCGCGACAAAGAGCAAATACGCCAGAGAGCGGCCGAGGTTGTGGCGGAAAAAAACCAACTGTTGCCGAAACATAGCGACGTTTACACCCTGACCTTGACGAATTCTTATAATCTTAGAAGCACACGACAACTGTGTCGGCAACCATTTTCCAATCAACCAATCAATCAACCGACCAATCAATCAATCAATCAATCAATCAATCAATCAATCAATCAATTAATCAATCGAATCAAATATGGCAGATATTCTAGTCTTGTACTACTCGCATACCGGTAGCGTTCGCGAACTCGCAACCCACCTAGCGCGCGGCGTTGACAGCGTCGCGGGCATGACCGCCCGCATGCGCACCGTCCCCAAAGTCTCCAGCATCGCCGAGGCAACTGCACCAGCTGTGCCGGACAGTGGTCCGCCCTATGTCACCAACACAGACCTTGGCGAATGTGCTGGCTTGGCACTAGGATCGCCAACCCGTTTTGGCAATATGGCCGCGCCCATGAAATATTTCCTCGACGGCACCGGTGGTGAATGGATGAGCGGCGCGTTGGCGGGCAAACCCGCATGCGTGTTTACCTCCACCTCGACCATGCATGGCGGCAATGAGGCAACCCTCTTGAGCATGATGATCCCGCTCCTGCATCACGGCATGTTGATTGTCGGACTACCCTTCACAGAAGCTGACCTCTCCACTACACAACAAGGCGGCACGCCGTACGGAGCCAGCCATGTCAGTGGCAGCGACGGCACATTGACTGTCTCCAACATGGAAAAGCAATTGGCCTTCGCTGCGGGGAAGCGCTTAGCAACCATCGCCGCAAAGCTAATCTGATGACAAACGGTAGAAGCGCCCAAAGGGCGAAGAGGGCGCACGTTATCGCGCTAACGACTCTCTGCCTGCTTTTTGTGCTGTGTATTTTATGGGAATGGCTGCTTGCACCAATTCGACCGGGTGGATCATGGATGGTGCTCAAAGCCTTCCCGCTTTTAATTCCTCTACCGGGAATTCTTAGCGACTCCCCCAAGCGGCGTTACACCTACCAGTGGTCAACACTTTTCATTTGGCTGTATTTCACTGAAGGTGCGGTTCGCGCTTGGTCCGACGTCGCCGTCGCGTCACAAACACTCGCATTCATCCAAGTCGTTCTTTGTATGGTGTACTTTGTGGCCGCAATTAGCTATGTGCGAAACACGCCGTCACATCTTGCCAAAGGCTAGCGGGAATGGCTGGGCGAGAGCCTCGCCCGCAACATGCCCACGGCGATCGGCAACAAACTTAGCAAAATGACTGCAATCACCAGCATTCCTAAATTGGTCTTCACCCAAGGCAAGTTGCCAAAAAAATAGCCCAGGTAACAAAGTGACCCTACCCAAAGCGCGGCACCGACCAATGTGTAGACAATGTATTTAGCGCGTTGCATCGCGCCGATTCCGGCGACAAACGGGACGTAGGTTCTGAGGAATGGTACAAACCTCGCAACGATGACGGCGGCCGGTCCCCACGCCTCAAAGAACAGATGTGTTTTGTCGATCTGCGAGGGCCGAAGCCACCGCGCCTTCGGGCGACCAATCACGCGCGACCCAAACCAGCGGCCAATCTCATAATTAATCAGGTTCCCCAGCGTAGCTGCGAAAAAGAGCACCGCAACCAATAAGTGGATATCCAACCCACCGAGCGCGGCGACGGATCCCGCGATAAACAGCAGCGAGTCTCCCGGCAAGAACGGCGCGATGACAAGACCAGTTTCTGAAAAAATAACCGCAAACAGGATGGCGTAGATCCACATGCCGTATTGCACGACGAGCAAGGCAAGATGCTTGTCTAGGTGTAAAACCATACCTACTAAGGAAGTCAACCACTCCACGAGTGACACTCGCTAGCGACGGTTGCTTACGGCTGCGCCGAAATGACTTCCGGCTCGTCCTCTTTTTTCTGCGGTTTTACAAAGTCCTCTCGGGAAACACCGAGGTAATTAGCAAGCGGACAGGCGACGAGGACTGACGAATAGATGCCAAAGCAAATACCAATGGTGAGTGCGAGCGCAAAATAGTACAACGTTGGACCGCCGAGGATCAACATCGCGATGACCATCATCTGCGTTGTGCCGTGGGTAATGATGGTTCGAGAAATAGTGCCGGTAATCGCAGCGTCGAAAATTTCTGGCGTTGTCGCTTTGCGCATCTTGCGAAAATTTTCACGGGCACGGTCAAATACCACCACAGACTCGTTTACGGAATAGCCGAGAATGGCTAACACCGCAGCAAGTACCGGCAGAGAAAACTCCCATTGGAAGAATGCAAAGAAGCCAAGAATGATGACAATGTCATGCAGGTTTGCGACGATGGTGGCAACCGCAAAGCGCCATTCAAACCGAATCGCCAGATAAAGCATGATGCCGACACAAACCGCCAACAGCGCCAGTGAGCCGTCGTAGGCTAACTCTTTGCCAACCGACGAGCCGACAAACTCCATTCGCTTTAACTCGGCAGATTTGTCCGCCGCAGTAAGCGCCAACATGACGCGCCCTTTGAGCGTTTCCATCGCCGAATTTTGGTTCTGATTGGTTGCAGCCGGCAGCGGCAAGCGAACGAGGATGTCCTGCGCCGAACCAAACTTAATCACCTCAGCGCCTGCCACTCCAGCATCAGTCAGTGTTGCGCGAATTTTGTCCGGTGCGACCGGTTGCGCGTACTTCACTTCCATGACCGCGCCACCGGTAAATTCGATGGAAAGGTGAAGGCCGTTTTTCCACAGAAAAAATACCGCCAACAAAAACGTCAGGAACGAAATCACGTTGAACCACAACGCGTGTTTCATGAACGGGATCGACTTCTTAAATTTGAAAAATTCCATGGTTGTTGCCTCTTCTGAATGCTGTTTCGATGACCGTATGAATTGGGACTTCGGTTTGGCGCGGCTAGGCCTTCGCCGCCTTCACCCATTTCACGTTGCCAATTGACAGCCCGGCGATTTTTTTCTTACCACCGTAAATAAGATTGACAATGCCCCTTGACACCATCACTGCTGAAAAGATGGACGTCAAGATTCCCAGGCAATGTACGACCGCAAATCCACGCACTGGCCCCGAGCCCCAGATCAATAGTGCAAGACCCGCGATCAAGGTCGTGATGTTCGAATCGATAATCGTGTCAAGCGCTCGTTCATAGCCGGTTTGGATTGCCATCTGCGGCGACATGCCGTTGCGCAACTCTTCACGGATACGCTCATTGATA
This sequence comes from Burkholderiales bacterium, assembly GCA_014378085.1. The sequence continues at coordinate 9,698 of JACMOJ010000269.1, forward strand.
AGTACGTTTGCATCAATGGCCATGCCAAGCGTCAAGGCGATCGCCGCAA
>JACMOJ010000270.1 GCA_014378085.1 Burkholderiales bacterium
ATGTCGCCAAACTGGAATATCAGCTTGTTTCATTACCGCAATCACGGCGCGGATGTTGGGCGTATTTTGGTCGGATTGCAAATTCCCAAAAACGAACGCGCTGGGTTCAGCAAGTTTTTGAAAACGCTGGGTTATGCGTATGCCGATGAGACTAGCAACCCAGCGTATCGGATGTTTCTGCGGTAGGCCTAATACTTTCCACTTCCACCCCCCCGCTCGTACTTAGCTAGGGCTAGCCGAATCCCGTCAGTTGCGCACTGATGTTACCGGCAGTATCATTCGGAGATGACCGCCGCTGCGAAGCTACTAAAAGCCATGCGCACCAATCCACAGGATTGGCAGCTTGCACAGTTGCAAACGGTGGCGCGCCAACATGGCATTGATTGGCGGCATGCAGGTGGCAGCCACTGCGTCTTTGTACGCAACGATGGCAGGACGCTCCCCGTCCCGGCGCGTCGCCCAATCAAGCCCATTTACGTAAAGAAATTTTTAGAGCTTTTAGAAGGCGGCTGAATATGAGCAAACGCATTGAATACCCATTTGAAATTCGCCCGCTGACGATTGAAGAGGGCGGCGGCTTCTTAATTTCGTATCCGGATTTTTCGGATTGCCTGGCAGATGGCGAAACTGTCGAGGAGGCGGTGGCAAGCGGGAAGGCCGCATTACGCGCCACCATTGCTGCGCTGAAAGCAAAGGACCACGCGGTTCCACAGCCCAACAGCGGCGGTGTGGCCTCCGGCAAATTCGTCGCGCGTGTGCCGAAGACGGTTCATGCGCGCCTAGCAACGCGGGCAAAGGCCGAGGGCGTCTCCCTCAATACATTGGTATTAACGTTTATCGCCGAGGGGTTGGGTCGCAAGGAACGGCGCGCACTTGAATAGTAGTTTGCGCGGGCCTAATCGATTTTTGCATCCGGCCGAGCGCTGACCATTATGCGGCGGAGCTCGAAGTACTCGATCAAAAAAGTGTCCAAGGGGCGGGCACTTCCGGCCCAAAGCGCTTGGAAACGCCCGCCCCTATTATTGATCTACTTGTTGTTACCCGCTGATTTTTCAGCCTTCTTTTCTTCTGGCTTGTAGTCGCCGATCACCCCCTTGAGCGGGCAGGGTTTATAGATCGGGCATTTTGCGCAGCCGGAAACGAGCGCGAGGGGACAAAGTGTCATGGCGTTCTCCATCTAAGAGGTGTGTTTTGTCGGCTTGTACGAGAGCTTGCGCACGCAGTTTACGCGTCTTCATTGTCCGTCGTTGCGTATGCGCGTTTGCTCTTCATCTGCCCTGCGCTTCCCGTCGCCTCACCTGCCTGTCGCCTTCCTAGCCCCGTCTCGCTAGCCGCGCCTTATCCTGACGCCGCTCGCGCCTAGCTTTTGCATTTCGCGCCGCTTTTGCGCAAACCATCGCATTTTTAGACAGTGCCACCGGTCGTCTCGGCAAACTTCGCCCAGTTGCTCAGCCACCACCCCAGACCCCCGGTCCCGTCCAATCCTGCAAGGAGAATCCCAATGTCGAAATTGCCGCAAGCCCAATCCCCAATTTTCCGCAGCCTCGCGGTCGCGGCGTTTTGTATCAGTAGCGCGTTTGCCAGCAGCGCGAACGCGGGAAACCTCACCATCGACATCAAAGGCGTTGGTGACAAGGGAAACGTGAAGGTGGCGTTGTACAAACAAACCGATAAGTGGATGCGTCAAGCCTCCGGTGGTGGTCAAACCGTGCCAGCAAAAAAAGACGGCGTTTCCGTGACGTTTGAGGACGTGCCAGACGGTGAATACGCGGTGTCACTGTTTGTGGATGAAAACGGCAACGGCAAGCTCGATAGCAACGCAATTGGCATCCCGATCGAACCCTATGCGTTTTCAAACGATGCCACAGGTGCATTCGGCCCACCGACTTTCGAGCAGTCGAAGTTTGTGGTGACCAAAGACGCCAAAACCATCGTCATCAATATCAAGTAACGAGACCACCATGAACCGTCGCCACTTTTTCCAATCGGTGGGTGCGGCTGCGGCCACCGTCGCCACCGTCGCCTCGGCCTCCGCGCTGCCTGCCGTCGCGCAGACACCTGCGGCAAGCACCTCCAAGCGCAAAGCACTCTTTAACGGGTCGCCGCGAATGACGCCGTTACGCGGCTACGCTGGGCAGGATGTGTCGTGTGAACGGGCTGCGATTGAAGGCAAAGTGCCTGATGCCCTGCGTGGCACGTTCTACCGAAACGGCCCCGGCCTGTTTGAGCGTGGCCTCGGTGTGAACAAGCAGCGTTACAGCCATTGGTTTGACGGTGACGGTTTAGTCAACGCTTGGCGATTCACCGACAAAGGCGTCTCGCATCAAGCGCGGTTTGTGCAAACCAAGAAGTTTCTGGCAGAACAAGCGGCGAATGAATTCTTAGCGCCGTCGTTTGGTTCTGCGATCAAAGCCAAACTGCCGGTGCGTAACAGCGATGATGTCAACACCGCCAACACCAACGTCTATAAATTAGGCGATCGGCTGCTCGCGCTGTGGGAGGGCGGCTCGGCAACGGCCATGAATCCGGACACGTTGGAGACTACCGGCATCGTGGCGTGGACACCCGAGTTAAAACACATGCCGTTTTCAGCTCACCCAAAAATTGACCCCGACGGCACGTTCTGGAACTTTGGCACGTTGATGGGCAAGATGGTGCTCTACCACCTATCGGGCAAAGGCGATTTGATCAAACACGCGGTGATTGATGCACCCGCTGGCGGCATGGTGCATGACTTCGCGGTTACCCATAAGCACCTCGTGTTTTTGTTGCCACCCATCGGCATCGACTACGCGGCCATGCGTAATGGCGCGGCGTTTGGTCAGGCGCTGACGTGGAAGGCCAACGAATCAACCAAGGTCTTGATCGTGGATCGCAACGATTTCTCGAAGCGGCGTATTTTGGAAATGCCCGCGTTTATGGTGTTTCACTTCGGTAACGCGTGGGAAGCCAACAACGTCATTCACGTCGATTTTGTGCAGTCCAAAGACTTGGCCATCATGAGCGACTTGATGCCGCGCATGATGCGCGGCGAAACGGTGGCGCCTGACCGCTCCAACCCGGCGTTTGTCACCATCGACTTGAACCGTGGCACCTGTTCTATCAGTTTGCGTGACGAGAATTGTGAGTTCCCGCGGGTCGACCCACGATTTGTCGGGCTGCGTCACCGCAATGTGTACTACCCCGTGGGTACCGGGGCGCGTGAGGAAGGCTTTGGTTTTGGCGGCGTGATGCGGGTCGATACAGATTCTGGCAAGGTGGACCGTTTTAACTTTAGCGAAGAAGTGGCGTTAGAAGAGCACGTGATGGTGCCGAAACCCGGTTCAACGCGTGAGGGGGAGGGCTGGCTGGTCGGAGTTGGTTTTGATGTCGCCGCGCAACAGACTTTCGCCACAGTGTTTGATGCGCTGAATCTGGCGGCAGGCCCACAAGCGCTAGTGCGGCTGCCGTACTGGATGCCGGTTTGTTTTCACGGGCATTTCCATTCGACTTAACGCAAACAAAGACGGGCGTTTTCAGCATTTTTTAGCTGAGAAGGTCCGTCGTTGCTAGAGTTTGCAAATTTTTAATTGTGTCTACAAAGGCATCGGCACCGTTTGCGCCGCGTGGCTACCACCCGCGCCACGGTTGGACCAATCGTCGTAATGTATACGCGGCGGAACCCACAACCGCGGTAAATTGGCGGCATCGGATGAGCCGAAGGCACAATCCACACACGAGGAGGACAACATGAGCTTAAACCCCATCAAACCACTGACCGACGCGATTACATTCCCGTTTACGTTTATCTACGTGGTGGGGTTGTGTGCATTCATCAATTACTTCACTTCACCCGGCCAATGGTGGGTGCAGTGGGTTGCCTTTGGGATGGGCATTGCGCTCATCGGTATTTGGTTTCGCGCCTTCAAGTTTCTCGTGGCCACGGTTGGCGTGGCCGCAGTGGGTTACTTTATCTATCGTTGGTGGAAAAACCGAGAGTCGATGAACGCTAAGGCTGCTGCCGAGACAGCATTCGCCGAAGCCCAGCAATTGCCAGCGCGTAACCTCGCCGGCGCTGGCAAGTCGACAACGATCATCGACGTCGAACGCTGATAGTTCAACACCTAACGGTAATGGGAACCTCCATGGCAACAGCCCACGACGCCCCGGCGATTAACCACGATGCCGCGCGCGCCGCGATGGTCAAGTTGAAATTCGACGTGGAGGGGCAGGACTTCCATCCGCTAGAAGTCATTCCCTTGTTCCGCCGCTGGCCGCGTAGTTTTGTTCGTAACTTGGTCTATACGCTAATTTTCAACGCGATGTTCGCGGCCTTCTTCACGATGATGGGCATGCTGTCGACCCGTGTGAAGTCGGTTGATCAGTTGTGGTCGCTTTTCGGCCACAATTTGGTAATTGGCAACATCATCGGCTTTTCATTTTGGGCGGTGATGCACTGGCTGGGTCCGCTCCTGCGTAAGGTAAACGCGCTTGGGTTTTTTGCGGTGGCGCTGTTCTATGCGGTGTTGGGCACGTTTATTGCGACGGGAAGTTTTTTTCTGCTGTCGCTTTTCCCCGGCTATGAAGGCATGAATCGCTGGTTGTTTACCACCCAGCAGTTCTTTACGAGCTTCACAATATCGTTGGTTGTCTCGTTGGTGTTGGCGTCGTCCTGGCGAAATCGCGTAAATGAATTGAATGGTCAAATTGCGATTGCGGACGAGCGTGCTCGTGTGACCAGCGCCGAGCGTGCTGCGACACAGGCAAACCTGCGCGCATTGCAGGCGCAGATTGAGCCGCATTTCTTGTTCAATACCTTGGCGAATGTAACGAGCCTCATTTACACCCGGCCCGACGACGCCAAACATATGTTGGAGGAGTTCATCGCGTATCTGCGCGAATCACTCGCCACCACGCGTGAAAATGAAACGACGTTGGCGCAAGATTTTTTGTTGATGCAGCGCTTTCTAGCGGTGTTGAAAGTTCGCATGGGTAATCGATTACAAGTGCGTGTCGAACTACCGGATGAGCTTCAGTCATTCGCGCTGCCGCCGATGCTGATTCAGCCGTTGGTCGAGAACGCGATCAAACATGGGGTGGAGCCAAAAATAGAGGGTGGTGAGGTTTTGCTAAGAGCCACCAAGCTTGTTGACGCGGTTGCCATTGAAGTTGTTGACACCGGCATGGGTTTCAAAAACAGCACGTTGAATGGCATCGGTTTGCAAAACGTGCGCGAACGCCTGCAAAAACTCTACGACGGCAGGGCGACACTCTCCATCGAAGACAATTTGCCGAGCGGCACCAAAATTTGCATTCGAATTCCCGCATAGCCACCGCGCGCACGAAGCTCACCTGAGCTTTGGCAAGAGACAACGTAGGCACAAACGACGATGACGATTAAAGCAATATTGGCGGATGACGAACAAAACCTTACCGACTATCTGAAACAACGCTTGAGCCAAATGTGGCCAGCACTTAAGGTCGTTGCTAGCGCTGTAAATGGCCCCGAAGCACTGCGGCTTATCGATGACCACGCACCCGAGGTGGTGTTTCTCGACATCAAGATGCCTGGGCTGACCGGCTTGGAGGTCGCGGGTCGTATTGATTCCAAGACGCACGTCGTGTTCGTCACCGCGTACGATCAATACGCAGTTGATGCGTTTGACCGACAAGCTGTCGATTATTTGTTGAAGCCGGTCACCGATGAGCGTTTGCAACGCACGATTTCACGATTGCAAGAGAAGTTGGCGAACAAAGAATCACCGCAAGACGTCGCCGCAATTCTGGCCTCGATTGCGAAGGTGTTGCCAAATGCAAAGAACAGCTATTTGCGCTGGATTCGTGCGTCAGTCGGTGAGCTGACAAAACAAATCGCGGTGGATGATGTGCTGTATTTTCAAGCGCAGGACAAGTACGTGAGTGTTTATACCAATGAGGGCGGGAAGGAGACTGAGTCCTTGATTCGCACGCCGCTGTCTGAACTCCTTGAGCAGCTGGACGCAGACCGTTTCTGGCAGATTCACCGCTCCACCGTTGTAAATGTAGAGTGCATCGCCGGAACCACCCGCGACGTGATGGGCCGGACAACGGTGAAGTTAAAAGAATCAAAGACCGAATTGCCAGTTAGCCGCGCCTACGGACATCTGTTTAAGCAGATGTAGGCGACACCTTGGTGAGTTGTTTGTCGTGAAATGCGCTGAGTGTGGCGAGCGCGGTCACTGCGCCGATCAGCGCAAAAAACATATCGGACTGTGTGTCCCAAGGGTCGCCCTGCGTGCCGAGAAATTCGTCGGCGCCCTGCCCCAAACCTAGTGCGGCCCACCACTCAATGAGCTCGTAGAGCGCGGAAAACGCGAAACTGATGGAAATGGCAAGAAACGCGACGAGGCCGCGTTGCGGAATCTTCCATTTGCGAATCAACAACTCGCGCGCGATGATGGTCGGCACAAAGCCCTGCGCAAAGTGGCCGATCTTGTCGTAGTTGTTGCGCGCAAATCCAAACCAATCTTGCATCCAGAATCCGAGCGGTACGCGTGCGTAGGTGTAGGCACCGCCCAACATGAGGATGAGGCCGTGTATCAAAATAAGGGCGTAGAGCAGATTGGTCAGCGGAAACTGATACCGTGTGGCCCACATGACCGCAAGGCCGATGAAACAAGGAAACACTTCCAGCCACCAAGTGGTGCGGTCAAAGGGTGACCAGCCCGAGGCTGCCAAACCAATTGTCCAAACGGCGACGATCACGAGCAATAGCTTAGGAGTTGCGGTTTGCATGACGACGCTGCGCGTAGAGTTTTAATCAAACAAGTGTCGCATGAAACTCGCGTGCTAGAATTTTTCGATGCTCAATATCAAAGTGAATGGACAACCCACCACCTTGCCACACGGCGCGTTAGTTAACGCGCTGGTGACGACCATGCAACTGGAGGGCAAACGCTACGCCATTGAGCGTAACGGTGAAATTGTGCCGAAGAGTGCGGTTGGCAGTACGTTCGTTGAGGATGGTGATCAATACGAAGTGGTCATCGCGGTGGGAGGCGGGTAATGGCTGATATCACCGCTGCGCCAACTCTCGCACCGCTGGTCATCGCCGGGCGCGAATATCGCTCGAGACTATTGGTCGGGACGGGGAAGTATCGCGATTTTGACGAAACACGTCTGGCCATCGAAGCCTCTGGGGCCGAGATTGTGACCGTCGCGATTCGGCGGGTAAACATTGGACAAGACCCTTTGCAACCCAGTCTCCTCGAAGTACTGCCGCCGTCACGTTTTACGATTTTGCCAAATACCGCAGGTTGTTACTCGGCGAAAGAAGCAGTCCGTACTTTACGCTTAGCACGTGAGTTGCTGGACGGACATAGACTTGTGAAGCTCGAAGTGCTGGCCGATGAAACAACGCTTTTTCCGAACATGCCTGAGACGCTGATCGCCGCAAAAGAGTTAGTGGCGGACGGCTTTCAGGTGATGGTTTACTGTGCGGACGACCCTATTCAGGCGAAAGCATTGGAAGACATTGGCTGCGTTGCCGTGATGCCACTCGCCTCGTTGATCGGGTCGGGGATGGGTATTTTGAATCCATGGAATTTGGAAATCATCCTGGATCGTGTGACCGTACCCGTATTGGTTGATGCAGGAATCGGCACTGCATCGGATGCAAGTGTGGCGATGGAACTAGGCTGCGACGGCGTGTTGATGAATACCGCTATTGCAAAGGCGCGAGATCCGGTGCTGATGGCGAGTGCGATGAGGAAAGCCGTAGAGTCCGGGCGTGAGGCGTTTCTGGCGGGCAGAATGCCAAAAAAAATCTATCAAGCGTCGGCCAGCAGCCCACGGGAGGGTCGCATCGGATCGTGAAGCGCGCAGGGTGGATAAGCGCGTAGGATTGTTAGGCGCGTAGGGTGTAAAGGCGCAGGCGGTGGGGGACTAGAAACGCCAGTGCACACCAAACATAATGTTTTCAGCGTCGTTGTTCCCGCGATCGCTGAAGAATTTCCGCGAACGTTCGACTTCGAAGCGTAGGCCAACACCGCTATTGAAGTTGTATTGCACGCCAACGCCAAGTGCGCCCGTGTTCATCGCGCGTTGACCAAGCGCCGATGTGCCGACCGTTTCAGTGCCGTTAAACGTTTCCGTGCGGAAACCGGCGCGGCCCTCTAACAACAACGCCTTGAATATTGGTAGCGACCCCACCAGATTCAGACCCATCGATTGCTCGCGAATTGCCATACCGTCGCGTTGGAACAGATTGCGCGTTGTGTTGGTCAAGACACGATCCGCGTAGCGACCCTCGACCGAAAAGTAGGGCGTGAAGCGATAGCCGAGCTTCATCCCGACACTCGGCTCTGGCGAAATGGTCAGCCCGCGCGAAAGCTGGTACAGATCCACCAACTCGCTTGATTTTTCGCTGCCGTTAAAACCGAATTCGCTACGAGCTTGCGCGCCGCTCAGCACCACACCGCCATAGTATTGCGCGTACGCCGCTGGCATCAGCGTGGCGGCAACGACAGACAACGCAGAGGTGAGCATTCGTAGTTTCATAGGATTACCAAGTGAAGTAGATATTTCGCAGGTGACTGGCTTTGTTCCCGTGCACAGTGAGCCAGGCACACAGAGCCAGGCACAGTTACAAGTTAGGATTAAAACATGGGGACGATGATGACACTGTTCACTAGCGCACACGGTGCGGATTTGTAACGGAATCTTGTGACAAATCAAACGATTGACGACGCCAGCAAACAAAACTATCTTCTTCAGACCGGGCGTTTGGAAATTTGTTTCGCCACATTCTGACCCTTCCCTTCCCCTACTTGGTTTTGGTGAGTAAGAGTCCTTTTAAATACTCCCCCTCTGGAAAGTGGATGGAGACCGGATGGTCGGACCCAGCCGAAAGACGGCGCGTGATCTGCGCCTCGACGCCTGCATCCAGCGCGGCGCCGGCGACGATCTTTTGAAACAAATCGACCGAGACACCGCCCGAACAAGAATACGTCATCAACATGCCGCCCGGTCGCAACAACTTGAAGCCGAGCAAGTTAATGTCTTTGTAGGCGCGTGATGCTTTCTCGACGTGATGTACGGTCGGTGCAAGTTTTGGCGGATCAAGAATGATGAGATCAAACGAACGTCCTTGATCACGCAGCTTCCGTAAATGCGCAAACACGTCCGCCTCAACCCACTCCAGCGCCGCCGGATCGAGGCCGTTGAGCGCGGCAATTCGTTGCCCTGATGCCAGCGCGGGTGCTGAAGAGTCAATCGACATGACCGTTGTTGCACCACCCAACATCGCCGCAGCACTCATGGTTGCCGAGTAGCAAAAACAATTCAACACATCCCCGCCCTTTGCAAGTGATGCGGTCAACGCTCGGTTGTCGCGCTGGTCGAGATAGAAGCCGGTTTTGTGGCCGTGGGCGATGTCGACCTCAATTTTCAAATTACCTTCAACGATCTGTACCGGTCCGGTTAGCGGCGCGCCGAGTATCAGACCATTACGCACCTCGAGCCCTTCCAGCTTTCGCACATCCGCATCGGAGCGTTCAAAGACGCACTTAGCACCAGTCGCCTCGGCCAGCAGTTCCGCCAACAGCACGCGCTGCGGCTCAATGCCGGCGGTAGATAATTGCAGCACCACCACATCGCCATATAGGTCGGCGACGACGCCCGGCAACCCGTCAGATTCGCCGTGTACCAGACGATAAGCGTTTGACTGTGTTGCGAGGTTTGCACGCCGCGAAATGGCGGCGGCAATACGCTGCCGATAGAAGTCGCGATCAATCGATATGCTCTCGTCGAAACTAAGGACGCGGGCAGCGATCTGGGAGGGCGCAGAAAATGCCGCCGTGGCGAGATAGCGGCCATCTTCTGCAACGATCTTGACGATATCACCAGCGTTTGCAGCGTCGATATTTTTGATTGCACCCGAAAACACCCATGGATGTCGCCGTAATAGTGACTTTTCGCGGCCCGCTTTGATGATGATGTTTTTCATGGTTGCATTCTACCGACCGAATGTCATCACCCCGCATCGCCCCTCACCACCCCGGCAGGCGGTGCTGTGGGAAAATTAGCAGATGATTAAAATTCAAACCCCACCTGCGGACGCTGTCCTGGCCCAATCACCTAACAGCGCGCCGAACAATTCGCCAACCAACCGGCCCATTCGGAGTTACGTCCTCCGGCAGGGGCGTCTGTCTCCCGCACAGGCGCGTGCCATTGATGAAGGCCAGTCGCTGGTGATTCCTTATGCCGCCAGTTTGCTGGACGTTGATGGTGCGTTTGGTCGTCACGCACCAATCATTGTTGAAATCGGCTTTGGTATGGGGCATGCGACCGCTGATATCGCCGCACTACGGACCGACGATAACTTCATCGGCATTGAAGTGCATACCCCGGGTGTGGGGTCGCTGCTTAAAATGTTGGGGGAACGCGACATCAACAATGTGCGTGTGGTGCAACACGATGCGGTCGAAGTCATGACCGATATGATTTCGGACGCGAGCCTGGCCGGCGTCCATATCTACTTCCCGGATCCGTGGCCGAAAAAGCGTCATCACAAGCGCCGACTTATCCAAGCAGCCTTTGTGAAACTGCTCGTGCTGAAATTGCAGTCTGGTGGTTACATCCATTGCGCAACCGATTGGCAGGAGTACGCCGAACACATGCTGGACGTACTCAATCAGGAATCGTTGTTAATCAATACGGCGGCCGGGTTCGCGCCGCGTCCCGCCTATCGAACGGCGGATAACTTTGAGCGACGCGGGTTGAAACTCGGGCACGGCGTGTGGGATGTGGTGTTTCGCAAAGCCTAGGGCACAACTGCTGGTGAATTGATGCTCGTCGGTGCTGCATCTAAATGATTGCAACTGGCGTACAGTGTGCATGGATCAACCTACCAGAGGAACCCTAATGCAGAACGTACTTCGACGTCGCTGGCTCAAATCTGCCGCAGCACTAGGGCTTCTTGGCCCCGCGGGTATTTCCGGTTTGATACAGGAGGCGTTAGCCAAGGGTGATCTGCCCGTAACACAGGGCATCCAGTCATTGACCGGCACCGCGACCGTTAATGGTCAGCCAGCGAAAGTCGGCACGCCGGTCAAGGTGGGCGATCGTGTCGTGACGGGGGCGAAGAGTTCTGCCGTGGTCGTGGTAGGTAAGGACGCCTACCTGCTACGCGACAACTCAACCATTGTGCTCGAAGAATCTAAAGCATTACGCGGTGTGTTGGGCGAAGTGTCAGTGTTGACGGGCAGGGTACTCTCGGTCTTGGAGAAACGACTGAGGGACCAGCGTGTGCACTATCGGATGCCAAACGCGACCATCGGTATTCGCGGTACCGGCTTTTATGTTGAGGTCTATCCCGAGCGGACTTATTTTTGCCTGTGTTATGGCGAGGCGGCGATTGACGGCAAAGGCATGAGTGAGCCGAAGATTGTTAAAACGACCCACCACGAATCACCCCTGTGGCTGGATGATCGGGGCGGAACGATGAAAGCCGAAGCAGGACCGTTCATGAACCACACCGATGATGAACTCATCATGCTGGAAAAACTCACCGGTCGCGAGCCGCCGTTTGTGGGCTTGGGTCTCACCGGAAAATATTGATTGTGTCCAAAACTCTCCAACAAACGCGACAAAAATGGGAAGTGATTTCAAGCACTCGTCAATAATCCGACTCGACAATCAAGATAACAACTTTGATTTTCTGAGGTTGTTTGCAGCCTCGGCCGTAATATTTGCGCACAGTTGGGTAGTCGCCGGGCAAGCAGCGAACGAGCCTTATGTGCGTTTTCCTCAAGGAGTTGTCGGAGGAGGTGCCCTAGGAGTGTGGATGTTTTTTTGCATCAGCGGCTACCTCGTAACGCACAGTTTTGTTCGAAGGGGAGTTTTTGGCTTCCTTGAGGCTCGCGCGCTCAGAATCTTCCCAGGCCTCTGGGCGGCTTTAGGGCTAGGATTAGCCGTAGGAGCAGTGTTTACCGACCTGAGTCTTGGCTCCTACTTTGCGCATCCGCAGGCAATGGAATACTTCCTAAGGGGTGCCGTCCTTGACATTCAATATAAACTGCCTACGTTTCAACAGAGTCGTGTGCCAAGCGAAATCAATGGCTCGCTTTGGACGCTGCCTGTAGAAGTAGAGCTGTATTTGCTCGTAGCTGTACTGGGACTCGCAGGATTGCTACAGAAAAGAATTTTTGCCAGCATCGCGCTGATCGCTGGTGCATTTGTCTTGTTCTACTATCCTCCCCTGTCTTCAATATTTCCGGACAGAAGCCGAAACTATGCCGTTGCTCCAGCGATATGTTTCATCATTGGCGTAGTGCTTTACCTCTTTCGCGACAGAATTAAGTTGAACTTAACCGGTTCAATTTTTTTGTTGATCTTGGCCCTGAGTGTGGGATATGTGCAGCCAAAGTTCAAAATCATTCTGTATTTGGCAATTTGCTACTGGACTCTTTGGCTCGCCTTTCAAACGGCCGTGAAAGTGCGCATTCCTGAGCGAGTTGGAGACGTGTCTTATGGGCTTTATATCTACCATGTCCCAATTCAAGCTAGTGTCATGCAGTTTTTCCCTAGCGCCGCGCCGATCGAAGTTTTCATTGGCAGTATGGCCATAACGTTTTCTTTGGCTTGGATGTCGTGGCACATGCTGGAAAAGCGAGCCTTGGCGTTAAAGGGGCGTGGAGCTGCACTGGCCAAGAGGTTTTTCTCGAATGGTCGGCGACGTCAAGGATAGCGTCGCAATCGCCCTATTGTAAGGGCCCATAGTAGATGCGGGTGTCGTACTCAAACGAGATAACTCCCTTTTGTTGATGCGTATCGAATATTTTGCGGGCGCGCGCGGCCAGTGGCGGATAGTTTGGATGTTCCCTCCCCGGCGCATACGATGATGAGTGGAGTCTTCCCATCAAGCCTTCAAAGTCGAAACGTTGGATATTGTCAAACGCGGCTTCTTGAAATTTGCCGCCGAAGAACGGCTCAAAGACGGTCGGGTCTTGGATGTTTTTGTGGTTAATCTCGTTGTAGTCGGTGGCGTAGCGCTGCAGCAGATCTTCGTAATCGCGAAGAAAGGGGGTTGAGTCGTGTTTGGCAACTAAGCGCCGATCATTCCACACCAACACTACAACACCGTCGTCTTTCAGAATTCGCTGAAACTCAGCGCGGGTTTTATCGCGATCAAACCAATGAAAAGCCTGGCCCGCCAACACAAAGTTGATTGCCTGACGTGGCAAACGTGTTGCCTCCGCCGTGCCGTCCATACTGGTAAAACGCCCATAGTCAGAAAGGTAGGCTTCACCGGCCTCGCGCATCTCGCGGTTCGGTTCAACACCAACGACAGCGTTGCCATTGTCGAGAAATAGTTTAGAAAGAAACCCCGTACCCGAGCCGACATCGGCGATTACGCTTTCCGGCGTCAGGCCACAATTCGCGCTCAGCAAATCTAAAATCTCGACGGGATAGTGCGGACGGTACTTGATGTAGTCGGCGACGCGATCGGAAAAACGTGTGGTGGCTTTGGGTTGAAGTTGAGATGACATGATGGGCGGTACGAGAAATGTTGAAAGAGTTAGAACCAGTTGGGCTGCATATCGAACGAGGTGGTGTCGCCTTGCTGCACGAGGTCCAGCAGCGGGCCCGCTTTTGGTAGTTCGGCTACAAAAAAGTAGCGGCAGGCCTGCCACTTGCCATGATAAAAATCACTCTCGCCTGCCGCGTAGTGTTTGGATGCGGCAAGAGATTGTTCGAGCCACATCCAAGCCACAACAACATGGCCAAAGGCCTCTAGAAAAGCGGTTGCGTTGGCCAGCGTGTGATCGATGTTTCCCGCTGACCAGACAGATTGTGTGACCTTGGTAAGGCGCGTGTTGTACTCGGCTAACTGCGTCGCAAACAAGCGCGTGTCGGGATGCGACGAGTCTGCAGCGAGTGCGACGGTTGCGCTAATGCGTTTGCCTAAGAGTTGTAGTGCCGCACCGTTTTGCATCACCACCTTGCGCCCGAGCAAATCTAGCGCCTGAATGCCGTGTGTACCCTCGTGAATGGCGTTGAGTCGATTGTCACGGTAGAACTG
>JACMOJ010000271.1 GCA_014378085.1 Burkholderiales bacterium
AACGAAGCTTTCGCGGTGGTGGCAATGGCCGCGATGAAGGACTTGAACCTGCCGCACGCGAAGGTCAACGTAAACGGCGGCGCATGTGCGCTTGGCCACCCCATCGGCGCGTCCGGTGGGCGATTGATTGTGACGCTGCTGCATGCATTAAAAGCGCGTGGCGGCAAACGCGGCATTGCCTCGCTTTGTATCGGCGGCGGCGAAGCCACCGCAATTGCCATCGAAATGATGTAAACCCTAATAAGGACGGGCGTTTTCAGCATATTTTGCTTGAAAATGCCCATCCAGCAAGGACTTTGTATAATTTATGCAATCCATATTGATCATCGGCGCTTCGCGTGGCCTCGGTCTGGAGTTCGTTCGGCAATATCGCAAAGCGGGTTGGCTCACACTCGGTACCTGCCGCTCGCCTGAGCAAGACGCCCTGCTCAGCGCCGAGGGCGCGACTGCCATCCGGCTCGATGTTTCCGACCCCGACAGCTTTGCGGGTCTTACCCGTGCGCTGGCCGGCACCAGTATTGATGTCTGTATTTACAACGCCGGGGCGTTTGGCTCGCGTGAAGGGCCGTCTGTTGCGCCAACGAAAGAGGTGTTTGATCAAGTGATGCACGCCAATGTGTTTGGGGCGATGCAGGCCATCCCGGTGGTCGCCCCAGCCCTGCTAAAAACGAAGGGGAAGTTTGCCTTCGTCTCCAGCCGGATGGGTTCGATCTCGTTGATGACCAGCGCGGTCGGCCCAACCTATCGGGCGAGTAAGGCCGCACTAAACGCCGTCGTGAAAGCGACCTCGATTGAGTACGGACCACAGGGCATTACTTGTTTTGTCATGCACCGGGGCTGGGTTAAGACTGACATGGGTGGTGCCGACGCCGACATTGAGCCGGCGGTCAGCATCGGCGGGATGCGCCGGGTGATCGCCTCGGCGACGCCTGAATTCAACGGAAAATTCTTCAACTACGACGGGGCTGAACTGACATGGTGAACAAACAAATCGCGGGATGGGTTGCGGCCTGCTGCGTGGCCGCGTCGCTCGTCGGCTGCGGCAAAAAAGACGCGCCAGCAGACAAGACGGCCGAACAAGCCAAGAGTGAACGAGACGCCTCTGCGGCTAAGGCACGCGAAAGCGCGGTTTTTGGCAGCCAGCTGCAATCGATGGACAAGGCCAAAGCCACCGCCGACGAGGCCGCCAAGGTCGCGGCAGATCGTGCAAAAAAGGCGGACCAATAGTGCTCATGATGGCCACCCACGATTTCCTGACGGATGACCAACGTGCGATTCGCGATATGGCGCGCGATTTTGCGCAGAACGAATTAGCGCCACACGCCGCGCAGTGGGAGCGTGATAAATGGATTCCCGACGCGGTGGTCACCCAAATGGGCGAGCTTGGGTTGCTCGGCATGACGGTCGGCGACGAATGGGGTGGCTCGTTTTCGGACCACGTCGCATACGCATTGGCGATTGAAGAAGTTGCCGCCGGGGACGCCTCGACCTCCACGCTGATGAGTGTGCACAACTCGGTTGGCTGTGGGCCGGTGGATGCTTGGGGAACGCAGGCACAAAAAGAACGCTGGCTTAGCGATCTGGCAACTGGCAAAAAAATTGGCTGTTTCTGTTTGACCGAACCACAAGCGGGCTCC
This sequence comes from Burkholderiales bacterium, assembly GCA_014378085.1. Next base: position 1,638 of record JACMOJ010000271.1, read on the forward strand.
GAAGCGAATAACCTGAAGACCAAGGCGGAATTAAAGGACAACAAGTGGGTCATCAACGGCGCGAAACAATTCATCACGAACGGCAAACGCGCCAAGTTAGCCATTGTGTTTGCGGTCACCGATCCTGACTTGGGCAAAAAAGGCATCTCGTGTTTTGTGGTTCCCACCGACACCCCCGGATTCAACGTCGGACCGATGGAGAAAAAGCTTGGCATTCGTGCCTCGGATACTTGCCCCATTAGCTTGGTTGACTGTGCGGTACCGGAAGACCATATGCTGGGCCCGCGCGGCAAAGGCCTCGCCATCGCGCTATCGAATCTCGAAGGCGGACGCATTGGCATCGCCGCACAGGCGCTGGGTATTGCGCGCGCCGCATTGGAAGCGGCACTCGCCTACGCCAAGGAACGTAACCAGTTTGGCAAGAAAATTGTCGAGCACCAGTCCATCGCCAATATGCTGGCGGACATGCACACGCGTATCAACGCGGCGCGCTTGATGATAATGCACGCGGCAAAAATGCGCGATGCTGGCCTGCCATGTTTGTCAGAAGCTTCGCAGGCAAAGTTGTACGCATCCGAGCTGGCCGAATGGGTGTGCAGCAAAGCCATTCAAATCCACGGCGGTTACGGCTACTTGGAGGACTATCCCGTTGAGCGTTTGTATCGAGACGCCAGAATTACACAGATATACGAAGGCACCAGTGAAGTTCAGCGCATGGTGATTGCGCGCGAGCTCGTAAAATAATAATTTGGAGGAAAACGCCATGCGTCAGAAGTCCCGTACACGGTCCCTCAGTATCTTCGTTGTCGTCCTCATTGGCGCAGCATTTGGCGCAATCTCAGGTAGCGCGCTCCATGCCCAGCCCGCACCTCCCTACGGCGAATCACCCGACCGGCCGGATCCGGCGAGGCAAGTCATCGCCGATCCCGCGTTGGCCGATTTTGATAAGTTCGTCGAAGGCCAACTCAAAAAATGGAACACGCCTGGCGCAGCTATCACGGTGGTCAAAGACGGCAAGGTCATTCTCAATCGCGGCTATGGCTTGCGCAATGTCGAGAAGAATTTGCCGATGACGGCGATAACGCTCCAACCGATTGCCTCAGTCACCAAATCCTTTACTGTCGCGAGCTTGGCGACCTTGGTGCGTGATGGCAAGCTCGCGTGGGATCGCCCCGCCCGTGAGTTCATGCCTGACTTCCGTTTGCACGACGACTATTTGACAGCCAACGTAACGCCACGCGACATGCTCTCGCACCGCACTGGCCTGCCGCGTCATGATTGGGTTTGGTTTAACAGTCCGTTGGGTCGTGAAGATTTTTACAAGCGCTTACGTGACATGGAGCCCTCCGCGCAATTGCGGACCACCTTCCAATACAACAATTTTATGTTCATGACGGCGGGCTACATGGGTGGTCGGCTTGCAGGCAGCGGATGGGAATCGCTTGTCCAGAAAAATCTGTTTGATCCACTCGGCATGCGCAACTCTAACTTCACCATCGCCGATTTGTTGAAGACGCAGGACTTCGGCACGGGTTATAAGTGGGACAAAAACGAGAAACCGGTTGCGCTGAACTACACACCGATCGACGCGATGGGGCCAACCGGTTCGATTAACTCCAACGTCGAAGACATGTCGCGGTACTTGCGCATGTATCTGGCCAATGGTGTGTTTGAAGGAAAGCGCGTCGTAAACGCAGCCGATATTGTTGAAATGACCAACCCGCAAATGGTGATGGCCGATGCAAGACTCTGGCCGGAGATTTCTTCCACACAATACGGCATGGGATTTTTCTTGACCCACTATCGCGGCGAGCGCTTGGTGCACCACGGCGGCAACATGCCTGGCGCGTCGTCGTTACTGTCATTTTTGCCGCAGCGCGGCGTCGGCGTATTCACCACGGTGAACATGAGCGGCTCGCCGCTGCCCACTATCCTTACCTATGCTGTGTACGACCGACTGCTGGGCATGTTGCCAATCGACTGGAGTTCGCGTAATTGGGACCGGAAGGAAAAGTTGAAGGCATCAGAAGAGGCGGCGAAGGCGCAGAACTTGTCTCCCCGAAAGGCCAACACCAAACCCGCACATTCGCTGGATGCGTATGTTGGTGAATATGAGCATAAGGCGTATGGCACCATGAACGTTACGCGCGACGGCAACAATGATTTGCGCCTCCGGTATAACGGCTTTTCAAGCGCGCTCAAACACTATCACTTTGAAATGTTCGAAACGCCGGACGACAAGCTCAACGAAATTGCCAGCCAGAAGATCACGTTTGTTACGGACAGCAACGGCGATATTTCGTCGCTGCGGTCGCCCATTGAAGCGGCGGTGAAGCCCACCGAATTCACCCGCTCGCCAGACAAAAATTTTCAGGACAAAGCGTTTCTACGGCCTTTCGCGGGCGAGTACGCGTTAGGCCCAACAAGCGTGATGATTGCGCTGCGCGAAGACAATGTGCTCACGATGGCCATCGCCGGTCAGCCAACTCGCGAGCTCATCGGTGCTGTCGTCAGCGCAACGAGCACAAAATTCAACGTTCGCAATCTCAGTGGTTTTTCGATCGAGTTCCTGCAAGACAAATCGGGATTCGTCAAACAAGCCGCTTTCTACCAGCCCAACGGCAACTTTGTTGCGATTAAAAAATAATGCCCAAACTCTCTTCGCGCATCGACACCGGTTCTCCCGCGTTCCAAGCGAATGCCGCGCAAATGCGCACGGTAGTGGATGAATTGATCGCCCGCTCGGCGACGGTGGCCATGGGTGGCGGTACGGAGGCGAATGCAAAACACGTCGGCCGCGGCAAGCTGCTACCGCGCGATCGCGTGGCCGCCCTGCTCGACCCCGGCTCACCGTTCCTCGAGCTTTCCCCCCTCGCGGCGTGGGGTCTGTATGGCAAACAGGCTGGACAAAACGCGGGCCCTGGCGACGACGGCCCCGGTGACGCACCAGCCGCCGGCGTCATTACCGGCATCGGTCGTGTCTCCGGTATTGAGTGTGTCATCGTCGCCAACGATGCGACCGTAAAGGGGGGCACCTATTACCCTATGACGGTAAAGAAACATTTGCGCGCCCAAGAAGTGGCGTTGCAAAACAATCTGCCTTGTATCTACCTGGTGGATTCCGGCGGCGCGTTTTTGCCACTGCAAGACGAGGTCTTTCCGGATAAAGAGCATTTCGGTCGGATCTTCTATAACCAAGCGAACTTGTCGGCAAAAGGTATTCCGCAGATCGCGTGCGTGATGGGCTCTTGTACGGCCGGTGGTGCATATGTGCCGGCGATGTGTGATGAATCCATCATTGTGAAAAATCAGGGGACGATTTTTCTTGGCGGTCCGCCGTTGGTGAAAGCCGCGACTGGCGAAGTTGTCACCGCAGAAGAATTAGGCGGTGGCGACGTCCACAGCCGCACATCAGGCGTCACCGATCATCTGGCCGAAAATGATAAACATGCGCTTGGCATCGCGCGCGAGATTGTTGCGCATTTGAACCGCGAAAAGTTTGTGCCGGTGGCGAAGCGTGACGCCATCGAGCCCGTGTATGCGGCGAAAGAGTTGTACGGCATTATTCCCAAAGACACCAAGCAGCCGTTCGACATCCGCGAAGTTATTGCGAGGATTGTTGATGGCTCAGATTTCCATGAGTTCAAGGCGCTTTATGGCACAACACTCGTGTGTGGTTTTGCCCATCTAGACGGCTACCCGATCGGCATCGTCGCAAACAACGGCATTCTGTTTTCAGAGTCCGCGCTCAAGGGTGCACACTTCATCGAGCTTTGTAACCAGCGCGGTGTGCCGCTTGTGTTCCTGCAAAACATCACAGGATTCATGGTCGGCAAAAAATACGAGACCGGCGGTATTGCGAAAGACGGCGCAAAAATGGTGACGGCGGTGTCGTGCGCCAAGGTACCGAAATTCACCGTCATCATCGGCGGTTCTTTTGGTGCGGGAAATTACGGCATGTGTGGCCGCGCGTTTAATCCCCGCTTTATGTGGACCTGGCCGAACGCACGCATTTCGGTGATGGGTGGGGAACAGGCGGCGTCGGTACTTTCAACCGTGAAACGCGATGGGATTGAGGCCAAAGGTGGCGCGTGGACGGCCGCTGAAGAAGAAGCCTTCAAAGCGCCGATTCGTGAACAATATGAAAAACAAGGTAACCCCTACTACGCGACGGCGCGGCTTTGGGACGACGGTGTGATCGACCCGGCACAAACCCGCACGGTTCTCGGGCTTGCCATCTCGGCCGCCATGAACGCCCCAATCGAGAAGACCGAATACGGCGTCTTCCGGATGTGATACGGCGGTGATAAATTCAGCATCCCAAATCCCTCGCTCGCAGCATCTTGGATCCAGCAACCAAGCGTCGGACGAAAAGCGGACGCAATTTTTGCAGTCTTAACAACTTTGGGTTCTACGTTTCGACAATCTCCAGATTCTCCATGAAACCGAAAACGTGCTCAAAGTTATTCAAGCCGAACTTAGGTAAACACCATGAACCACGTACTCACTGAAATCGATGGCCCACTCGCCATCATCACGCTAAACCGTCCGGATAAACATAACGCGTTCGACGACGCGTTCATCGCCGATCTGACAAACCATCTGGAGGCCATCGATCTCCAGATCGATGTCCGCGTGGTGGTGATCTCGGCGATTGGAAAGTCGTTTTCTGCCGGTGCAGATCTCAATTGGATGAAACGTGTTGCGGCATACAGCCGCGCCGAGAATGAACGCGACGCAATGGCGTTGGCCAAACTGATGAAGACCCTGCATGGCCTGAGCAAGCCCACCATCGCGCGTGTGCATGCGCCGGCATTCGGTGGCGGCGTGGGCTTGGTGGCATGTTGCGACATGGCGGTGGGAACCCACGATGCGGCATTCTGTTTGTCCGAAGTCAAACTCGGCTTAATCCCGGCGGTGATTTCACCCTACGTCATCGCTGCCATCGGCCCACGCGCGGCGCATCGGTACTTTTTGACGGCCGAGCGTTTCGACGCCGGTGAAGCCTATCGACTCGGACTGCTTTCCGACCTCGCCAACTCTGAAGATGAGCTCGACGAAAAAATTGAACGGCTTATCAATGCCTTGCTGTTGGCTGGGCCGGAATCGATTCGCGAAGCGAAGTTACTAATTGATGTCGTGGCCGACCGCGCCATCGATGATGCACTCATCGCCGAAACCGCCGAACGTATCGCGCGGGTACGCGTTAGCGCCGAGGGACAAGAAGGCCTGCAAGCGTTCCTCGCCAAACGTAGCGCCGCGTGGGTACCACCGCCGCCCTTATCTCTAGATGAGGCAAACGAATCAAACGAACCTTCAAAGGCTTAAATGGACGTAAAACTTATTCTCTATCCGGTCGTGGCGATGTTTTTGCTGGTGGTGATTGTCGCCGTGACCATGCTTCGCCGCCGCATTACGTTCTACAAAGCCAATCGCGTGCATCCACAGCAGACCGCGACGTCAAGCCAGATGGCGGCAACCATGCCGGACTCAAGAGCGCCCGATAATTTTCGGAATCTCTTCGAACTCCCGGTCATGTTTTATGTGTTGTGCCTAGCACTGCTCGCAACCGGATTAACCTGCGTGCCGCAGCTTGTGTTTGCGTGGGCATATGTCGCCGCACGATACGCACACAGCTTCATTCACCTCACCCGCAATACGGTGATGTATCGCTTTTATGCGTTTGCCGCGAGCTGTTTAATGTTGCTGTGTGGTTGGGGAATGTTCGCTTATCAACTCGCGACTTCACTAAAGGCATAACGTGTTCCGAAAAATTCTTGTTGCCAACCGGGGAGAGATCGCGTGCCGGGTGATGCGCACTTGCAAACGGCTCGGCATCCAAACGGTTGCCGTGTATTCCGACGCGGACGCCAATGCGCAGCATGTGCTTCAAGCCGACGAGTCGTACCATATCGGCGGCTCGCGACCCGCAGACTCATACCTGAAAGCGGACGTCATCTTGGCAGTTGCCAAACAATGTGGCGCGGAGGCGCTACACCCGGGGTATGGTTTTCTCTCCGAAAACGCGGACTTCTCACAAGCCTGTGAGGACGCGGGGATCACGTTTATCGGCCCGACGCCGGATTCGATTCAGAAAATGGGATCAAAAAGCGCCGCGAAAGTTTTAATGGAGGCGGCCGGTGTGCCAGTTGTTCCCGGGTATCACGGCAACGACCAAGATCCGGCTTTTTTGGCTTACCAATCCAAGCTGGTTGGGTATCCACAGCTCATCAAAGCGGTGGCGGGTGGTGGTGGCAAAGGCATGCGGCTGGTTGAAAAGGCGGACGAATTTATGTCACAGCTCGACGCCGTAAAGCGCGAAGCCAAAAACGCTTTTGGTGACGACGATGTGTTGATTGAGCGCTTCATCAAAGGCCCGCACCACATTGAATTTCAAGTGTTCGGGGATACCCACGGCAATTTTGTGCACTTGTTTGAACGCGAATGTTCGATTCAGCGTCGGCACCAAAAAATTCTGGAAGAGACGCCTTCCCCGTTCCTCGACCAAGTCGATGATTTGATGCGCGATACGATGGGTGCCGCGGCGTTGGCGGCCGCACGGGCCATCAACTATCGCGGCGCGGGAACGATCGAGTTCATCGCTGGCGAGAACCGTGAATTCTTCTTTATGGAGATGAACACCCGGCTGCAGGTGGAGCACCCGATCACCGAGATGATCACCGGCGAGGATTTGGTGGAGTGGCAGTTGCTGGTCGCCTCCAGTGAGGAGCTGCCGCTACTCCAAGGCGAGATTATTACGGGCGGCCACGCGATCGAAGTTCGTATTTGTGCGGAAAATCCTGAGAATGACTTTCTGCCTGAAATCGGCCCGCTGCACGTATTCGCCACACCGATGCCGATAGACGGAGAAGACGTTCGCCTCGACACCGGTGTGGCGGTGGGGAAAAATGCGGGCGATGAGATCAGCATTTTCTATGACCCGATGATCGCCAAACTCATTACATGGGGTGGTGATCGTCCTGAAGCCATCCGTCGAATGCAGGCTGCGTTGGCAGAGACCGAGGTCATTGGTGTTAAAACCAACCTTGGCTTTTTGCAATCGCTAGTGCATCACCCCGCATTTCTGGCCGGAGACACCGATACAAGTTTTATCGCCAAACACAAAATGGCGTTGCTGCAGCCCACGCCAATTGATGATTTTGTCTTGGCAGCCGCTTGTGCTGGCATATTGCAAGCCGAGAGTCTCGACGCACCGCTGGCGCCGGATGTCTGGGACAACACCGCTGGCTGGCGCTTGAATACCGTCGCGTCACGCTTGATCGAATTCAAAGCCGGTGAAAACGAAATCGTCTGCCATGTTCAACAAAGCCGTGAGGGTTTGCGCTTCAAATACGGCGATACCGCATGTAGTTTTGCGTGGACTGAACGCGATGATGACTCGTTCCACATTCGCCTAGATGGTAGCGGCAAAACCTGTCGCTTCGTTAAGGCGGGTAACGACATTACGATCCTCACTGAGACAGGCCGTGTGCGCCTCACCTTGTTCGACCCATATCACTTCGAAGGCGATACCAGCGCCAACGATGGACGCTTAACGGCAATGATGCCGGGGCGTATCGTGAAACTCATGGCGGCTGCCGGCGACAAGGTCAGCAAAGGTCAACCACTCATCATCATGGAAGCGGTGGAGATGGAACACACCATCGTGAGTCCGCGCGATGGCGTGGTTGAAAGGGTCGCCTTTCAGGTTGGTGAAATGGTGCCGGCGGACGCAGTGTTGTTTGCATTCGCCGAGTAAAGCCGGCACGACACGCTCGCTTCGGGTCGCATCCCCGCGTTGCGGGGCCCCTGCTCTTACCCGTCCGCAAGCGTCGGCGG
>JACMOJ010000272.1 GCA_014378085.1 Burkholderiales bacterium
ACTACGTCTTCAAACAAGCTAAAGCCAACTATTAAATTTTATACAATGCGTCGCACTGCTCGCATCGCTAGACTGCGTGCACATACTTGCCATGAGTCAATCGTGACCTTGCGTAATGTTTTCAAGGTGAAGTTGCCGCAACAGAAGCTCGTTCCGGCGCCACGAAAAGTTTGGCTATAAAAAAGAAGTTGAGGAAGATAGCGCCGGTAGGAACTGCTGACGCGAAGTAAAGCGGCCAGCCAGGCGGCTGGCGCAAAACTATCAGAGCATCGGTGCCATTGGCTGGCGAGGCATGTAGTTCACCGACTCGCAATGGCCCGCCGATGGCCGACATGCCGGAGCCACCGTGCGAACCTGCGATGCCACCACCGAATAAGTCAGCCACCTTGACGGCGGCGTATGCAGTTACCGCTCTACCTGCATTGCAGCGGGCAAAAAGGTTGTAGATGGATCAGCGTGCGGCTGTCGGCTTCCAGTACTACGGACGAGCTGTTCGTATTGTCGTTCGGCACAACGTAGTTGGTTGGTATCGGCACCGTCGCCAATACCCTGCCGGCGGTAGCGCAGCGACTGTTTCCACTCCGGCCGGCATTGCTGTGATAAACAGCGGTCAAGGGTGTAGTCGGTCTGAGAATGATGTGCTTTTCATCGACCTGTGGCATCGGTGCCAGGCTGTCGTTGCCAGAAATTGCAGGGAAATTGGCAGGAACATAAATTGCGTCGCTGCAAATCGGCATGTCCCAGATGCTATTGCTGGCAAAGGGACTTTTTAGTGCATCACGCGCACCGACAAGTGGCGCCACCGCCAGATAGCGTGCCATTCGATCGTCAATTAACGCAGTACAACATTCTTTTAATGTTGTCCGGCGTTCTCGTCGCGGACAACGACAGCCTGGGCCGCAGCAAATTACCCGCAGCACGCCGGCAAAATCACACATGACTCATGCCCTTCAAAACGACTGATGCCGCTCAATGTTGATGTGACTGCCACGTTTAACATATGCAAGCAAATGTACGTCTATCAACGCGAGTGCGATCAAATCTTAGCCTCGTGACGCCAACGGGGATGTCAGCATCCAAGAACGGGGCAATCGTGCAGGACCAGCCGTCCGCACTACCGCACCATTGCTCAAGTTTTCGACCGCACGATCGCACGGCATCATGACCACGAGACCGACCCTGATTATTCGAATCGCAGCGCAATGTCGTCAAAATCACCAAGAAAAGTTTTCTTAAATGAATATCAACGGGAAGTGCACCACGTGAATTCCACCAGTGCAAGCAACAAGCTATTGGTCGCAGCAACCGTCGTCGGTGCATTCATCGTGGCCATCGCGCTCGGCCGCGCTGCCGAAGCATTCGGCGAAGCCCAGATCATGGTCGCACTGGTGTTTCTGTTTCTCGCAGTCCTGTCTTTGAGCGACAGCAAATATGCCATCTCTCTAGTAATCCTTTTATTACCCCTGAGTACGGCTCAGTTCATGCCGCGCGAAATGATGGGCATCACCGGTCTGAATCCCTTCAACGTCACACTGGTGCTGGGCGCCACGCTGCTGCTGTTTCGCTACCTAATCCATCCACGCCAATTGCGTCTGCCCTCGCCATCTCGTTACTTTTGGCTTTACCTGGGCGCGCTGGTGTTTGCCGCCTTACATGGCATGACCCAGGTCGATGACATACCAGCGTACTTTAAGTTGCTGCAGATTATTTCCTTTGATTCAGCGACAGGCTATGTCGGTGAAGTGTTGTTCAAGCCACTGCTGCTCGTGGCGTCTGCACTGTTGCTGGCCATTGGCGTCAGGAATTCACGGCATCCGACTTTTTATTTAGTACCACTGTTTTTATCGTCGCTCTTGCTACCTTTGTCGGTGATTGCCGATGTCGTCCGATCGCGCGAAGTGCTGTCTGCCATGGTGATCGGTGGCGCATCGTTCTCAGGCATGCATGCTAATGAACTGGGATTGATGTTCAACATGGCGCTAGCCCTGTCCCTATTTTGCCTGTTTGGTCAACGCAGCCGCGCCGTCAAGTGGCTGCTTTCCATCAATGCTGCAATCTTGTTGTTAGGGATGCTTCTGACTTTTTCCCGCGGCGCCTACGTGGGCTTCCTGGTGATACTCACCTATTTTCTGTATCGACGCGGCAGTTTCCAGATGATGTTCGTAGCATTCCTGCTGGTACCGCTGGCAGTCTTGCTCACACCCCCCGCCGTGATCGAGCGCGCTGCGATCGGCGTTGGCAGCGGCGACGTGGATGCCATCAGTGCCGGCCGGGTGGATGAAATATGGCGCCCCTTGTTGCCCGACATTGCATCGAGCATTGTCCTCGGCCGTGGCCTGAGTTCGGTATTGTGGTCGGGGGCGGCACACGACAACGATTTTTTTATGACGGGCCGCATCGGTCACCCCCACAGCGCTTATCTTGGCATGATGCTGGACTTTGGGATTCTTGGCGGATTGATCGTGCTGGGATTTTTTTGGCATCTCTGGAAACTCTTCCTTTCGTTGGCAGCTGCGCATCCGGTACCGCTCTGGCGTGATTTTTTCCAAGGAGCAAGTGCTTGTGTGCTGGTGTTGCTGGTGCAAGGCATTACCGATGACCGCTTCAGCCCGACCGTGGAGCAATGTTACCTGTGGATGGCCTACGGACTAGCGCTTGGATTTGTCACGCGTAGCCGACGCTATCGCGATCGATTGACTCGAATGAGCGCCAGCGCTGTGCTGCGTGGCAACGCACGATGAAAATCTGTTTTCTTGGCCTGGAAAATCTGCCGGTACTGGCGCCGGAATTTAATCATCACGGCATCGGTGGCGAAGAAGTACAGCACACCTTGCTGGCAAAATCGCTGGCACGCCGAGGTCACGATGTCAGCATGGTGGTCTACGACTATGGCCAACAGGACCGGGCGCGCTGGGACCGGGTGACCACTTACAAAGCCTATCGCGCCAACGCCGGCATTCCGGTGCTGCGCTTCGCGCATCCCCGCTGGACGGGTATCTGGCAGGCGCTGCGGCGCGCCGATGCCGACCTCTATTACGTCAGTTGTGCCGGCATGCATCTGGGGCTGGTGGCACTTTTTTGCCAAGTGTATCGACGCAAATGGGTATTTCGCGTGGCGCACGACACCGATTGCGAACCAGATAAATTATTGGTGGAGTTTTGGCGGGACAAGAAGTTATATGAGTACGGATTGCGGCGATCGCCAGCGATTCTGGTGCAGACACAGCGCCAGCAGCAGGCGATACTTGCCAACTATGGATTGGCGAGCAGGCAGGTCGGCATGCTGGTTGACTTCCCGCAGCAGCGTTATGCCTTCGAGCAGCGCGATATCGATGTCCTGTGGGTGAACAACTTGCGTCAGTTTAAGCGGCCCGATCTGTTTCTGGCGTTGGCCCGGCGCTCACCGCATTTGCAGTTTCACATGGTCGGCGGTCCGCAACCTGGATTTGAAACCATGTTCGAGGCGATTTGCCGGGAAGCTGAATCGATTGCCAACCTGACATTCCACGGCAGAGTTGCCTACCACGCGATGGACCGGAAGTACGGCAGGGCGCGCGTGTTCGTCAATACGTCAGATAGCGAAGGATTCCCGAATGCTTTTTTGCAAGCGTGGGTACGCGGTACACCCGTGGTGTCGTTCTTCGACCCCGACCATCTGATCGAGCGAGAATCTCTTGGCAAAGTCGTGAATTCGCTCGATACAATGGTACAGGCGGTCGAGACCTTGCACCGCAATGAACTGCAATGGACACAGGCCAGTACCCGCTGCGCTGCCTACATGGATCGGGTTTTCGGCGAAGACCGGATCCTGGCGCCGTACCTGAGCGTATTCGGTGAGGCGGCCTGACTTGGACGATTCCCGCATTCGCCTACTTTTCATTGTCAGTTCCCTGGTCTTCGGCGGCGCTGAAAAACATGCCGTTACCCTTGCCAACACGCTCGACTGTCGCCGATACCGGTTATCGCTGGCGTACCTGAAAGACGACGCGACGCTTTTGCCGCAGATCGACCGTACCAATCTGGACGGCGGCGTGTTCTGTTGCCACGTGGCGCGCAAGGTTGATTCTGCCGCGGTGCAGACACTGGCCGATCATGTCCGCGACGAGCGTATCGACGCAATCGTCTGCGTTAATACCTACCCCCTGTTGTACGCGACCCTGGCTGCGCGACGCGCACGCATGCCGGTAAAGCTGATCGAAGTGTTTCACACCACCGAACTAGGCGGTGTCGACGATCAGTTACAGATGCTGTTTTACCGACCCTTCATTCGCTTGAGCGATCAACTGGTGTATGTCTGCAAAAATCAGCGCCAGTACTGGCGCCGTCGTCTGCTGCGCGCGCGTCGGGACTGTGTCATCCATAACGGCGTCGACATCAGCCATTTCGACCTTCGCCAAACTGAGTGCGAAAGGCAACAAGTGCGGCAGCGCTTCGGTTTCGGCAAAGCCGATTACCTGATCGGCCTGTGCGCCGCTATGCGACCAGAAAAAGCCCATGGCGATTTATTGCAAGCCCTGGCCCGGCTGCGTAATGCCGGTGTGCAAGCCAAGTGCCTGCTGATTGGTGATGGCCCCGAGCGCGGCCGTATCGAAGCCCAGATCAGCGCGCTAAATCTGCGTGAGCATGTGCGCATCACCGGCTTTGAATCGGATGTGCGACCGACGATTGGCGCTTGCGATGTCATGACGATCGTCTCGCACCACGTCGAAACCTTTTCGATTGCCACCCTTGAAGCGATGGCCATGGGCAAACCAATGGTAATGAGCCGGATCGGTGGTGCCAATGAACAGATCGAGCATGGCAAGAACGGTTATCTGTTTGCGAAAGGCGACATTGCTGCATTGACCGGTGCCCTAACCCGGCTACAGCATCGCCCACATGCAGAATCAATGGGGCAACTGGCGCGCGACACGATCGAACGGCAGTTTTCATTGGCCGTCATGGTCGACGCCTACGATCGTTTGTTTTCGGGCATGGTCAACGCTTATCAGGTAGAGCGAGGGAACATCCGTGTTGCGTGAAGGCGGCCTGCGGCGCAGCGCCGCCTTGCTGGCCCTGGCAGGTGGCATCGAATTTGGCCTGCAGCTGGCGCTGCCGATCATCCTGGTGCGCTGTCTGAACGAAACGGCGTTTGGTGAATATCGGTTGTTCTGGTTATTGGCCAATACCGCCCTGGCGATCGCACCCGCCTTCATACCGCAATCACTCTTTTATTTTCTGCCGCGCGGCGGCTCGAATGACCGGGGTATGTTGATTGGTAATGTACTGCTGTACATGGGCATGGCGGCGTGTGTCACCACCATTGTCACCAGCACCGCCAATCCCTGGCTGCACGAAGCGGCACGTACGGTGTTCTTGCACACGCACGGAATGTCGGCAATTTTCCTCGGGCTCTGGGTTCTCGCCTCGACTCTAGATGTGCTGCCCACGGCCGAAGGGCGCATGGCATGGCAGTCGCGTGCCATGATCGGCATGGCGCTGGTGCGCACACTACTGCTGGCAATGGCGGCACTGGCCACAGCAGACATTGCCTGGTTAGGCGTTGCGATGGTCTGCGTCGGCATGATCAAAGTCGGCCTGCTGGCCTACTATGTTTCTCCGCTGGTCAAATCCAAGCAGCTTCATTGGAACATACCGACACTCAAGAAACAGTTCAGATACGCAATTCCATTTGCTTTGGGCAATGCTCTGTTCCAGCTGCGTGGCCAGGCCGATCAGTGGGTGGTCATCACGATGCTGTCGCCTGCGATGTACGCGACGTTTTCGATCGCCTCGGTGGTACAACCGGTGGCAGCACTGATCCGTCAGCCGGTCAGCAATGCCATGCTGTCGCGCCTGAACGCTGCCCATACGCGTGGTGACCGGGCAGAAATACAAAGCCTGATCCTGAAGAGCAATGGCTCGACGGCCTTGTTGCTGGTGCCGATCATCGGCGGGTTGCTGGTCGCCGCACCTGACCTCGTCAACCTCATCTATACCAGCCGCTACCAGCAGACGGGGGCCATCATGCAGGTTTATCTCCTCGGCATGCTGACCAATATCTACGCCGTCGGTCACGTCCTCACCGCCCTCGACAAAGGAACCTTCGCTGCCTTCAACAGTGCCTGCAGCCTAGTTCTGTCAATTGGCTTGAGCGTCGTCGGCATCCATTATTTCGGTCTGCCGGGCGCAGCCATCGGTGGGGTGCTGACCCTGGCACTGGGCGAACTATGGGCCTTGAAAGTGGTCTCCACCACGTTGGCCGTACCATTACCGCAATTGGTGCCCTGGGCAGCTATGTTCCCGGCAGCAATATCTTCATGCATTGCAATCATCGGCGTCATCCTTCTGCAGGCGCGCCTACCGTGGCATGGCATCGTGCTGTTGCTGAGCAAGGGCGCCATTTACCTGAGTATTTTTATTCCCTGTTTCGTTCTGTTCGGCGGCCTGGCGGAACTGCGTACGCTGTTTGGCTGGCCGCTCGTCCGTAACCGCACCGGTACTCCCGACAAGTGGCAGGTTGCCACGGCAGGTGGAAGTTCGCAAAAATGAAGCAGTCCGTACAGGATTGGCACTGTGCATCTCTTACTGCGCAGGCAAATCCACCGCCGACCCTCCTGGTGCTGACCAACAAGCCTCTGGTAAGCGCCTCGAATGGTTATGATCTGCGGGTTTGGCATCTGTCGCGCGCGCTGCGCGCCAATAGTCGCTTGATATTGCTGCATTTTCCGTTTCAGCCGAATGAAGATACGAAGCAATCGGATCAACAGAGCCTTGACGTCGGCCACCTGTTCGACGAAGTGGTGTCGACCGCGGCCGCGGAACACTTCAAGCCATCGTTCCGACGCCATTTAAGGCTGCGCGAGGATCGATTTCTGGAATGGGGTTATCCGGCGTTCCAACAACAAGTGATCGACCAAATTAACGCCCTCTGTGCACGTTACCGGATCGCAAAAATCATTGGCTTCGGTTCCGGCCTGGCCGGTCTGCTACATCATCCATCCATCAACGCCAAAATTTTGATCGATGTGTGCGACAGCATGGCGCTCACACTCGAACGTGGCCTGCAGCTTCAGGGTC
>JACMOJ010000004.1 GCA_014378085.1 Burkholderiales bacterium
ATGCAGATGGGCCTGCTGACGATGATGCAGGCATTGCCCTACACCTTGTTCGGGCTCTTCACCGGGGTGTTGGTCGATCGGTCGCGCAAGCTACCACTCGTTATTTGGGCGGATGTCGGTCGCGGGGTTGTTTTGTTATTGATACCGATCGCGGCTTGGCTGGGTTTCCTCGGCATGCCAATCCTGTACCTCGCCAGTTTCTTTGTCGGTCTCGGCGGCATCATTGGTTGGGCGGCCTACCAAGTGTTTATGACCGAACGCGTCGGACGCGCCAATCTGGTCGAGGCTAATTCGCGCATCGCCCTGTCAGATTCCTCGGCACAACTGGTCGGCCCCGGGATCGCCGGCGCACTCATCCACGCGCTCACGGCGCCGATCGCCATTCTTTTGGACGCAGCGGCATTCTTCATCTCCGCCATCATGTTGCGCGGCATCAAACCGCAGGAGAGTGATGCGCCAAAACAAGTCGGCCATGCCACGTGGAACAGCATCTGGGGCGACGCAAAGGAGGGTCTTGTGCTGATCTGGCGCAATCCCATTCTGCGCGCGATTTCTTGGGGACTCGCGATATGGCAACTACTCCGCCACGCGTACGTGGCAATCGTGATTTTGTTTGCCGTACGAGAGCTCGACCTTTCCGCCGGCAAACTCGGCGCAATGTACATGCTAGCGGGCATCGGATTTTTGCTGGCGTCTTTTACGTGTCAGCGTTTGAACGGACGCTTTGGTGTGGGGCGAGTCATGCTGGGCGGCATCGGAATGACGGCAATCGCCTGGCTTCTCATTGCAGCCATCGTTAAAAGCGATTTTGCGTTCCTCCTGCTCGGTACCGCGCTGTTTTTGTTCGATTTTGGCGCGATGCTGTTCTTCATCAACTACCTGTCATTGCGCCAATCCGCCACCCCCGACCATCTGCTTGGTCGCGTGACCTCGACCATGATCTTCCTCGCACTCTCCCTTGCACCGCTTGGCTCGGTACTGGGCGGGGTGATCGGTGAGTGGCTTGGGTTACGCCCCACCATTGCGCTGTGCGGTGTTGGTGCCGCCCTGCTGGTGTTGGCGCAATTCAAGTTGGGACCATTGCCGCGGATGTTGAATTTACCAACGCCAGATTCCCACGCGGCACCAAAAGCGCCTACACCCCACGCACCGGGCGCCGAAATCGCTGCCTAAAGCGGGGTTTCCATTAGGTTGCGTTAGCCTGCATCCAAATTGGCTTGATGCCGCGTCTTAACCTGCATAGTTCAACCTCACTCCCTTAATGATCTCGAGCGCCGCCATGGAAAACACCGTGCTTCTCATCCCACTTTTCGGCATCTTGTTTGGCACGCTGATGCCAGTGCTGATCATTTGGCTTGCGCTACGCTACCGCACGTCACGTAACCAATTGGTATACGAAACGGCCATCAAACTTGCCGAAAAGGGACAACCGGTGCCGGCCGAACTGTTCACTAATCTCAATCCAGGCGGTTCGGACCTGCGGCGCGGCTTCGTGCTCATCATGCTCGGTGTGGCGATTTGTATCTGTCTCTACGAACTTGGCGTGCCGTGGACGTTTGGACTGATCCCGCTACTGATGGGTGTCGGCTTTCTGATTGTGTGGCGTCTCGAATCGCGTGACGCCGCCAAAACCGCAAAAGAGTCGTTCGTCTAAAGTACAAATTCAGCCCCACGATCGCCGCGCCATGACTTCGCCCCCCGCGCAGTCGGATAACGAACTGATTGCTCGCGTTATTGCGCGCGGTGATCAACATGCGTTTTCGGAACTCGTAAAGCGCCATCAATCGACACTCCGCGCGAGTCTGCGCAAGATGACCAATGGCCAATTGGAATTATCGGACGACATTGCGCAAGAGACCTTTATCTTGGCGTGGAAAAACATCGGTAAATTTCGATACGAGGCCAAATTTTCCACTTGGCTGTACCGCATCGCGTTTAACGCGTGGCAATCCGATGTTCGACGTAAAAGCGAAGTGTTGATGGACGAAGTATCAATGCCCGAGCCGACGTCGGTCGATTCACATGCGTCACACATCGGCATGCAGCGCGACCTCGCGCGGGCGATGGTGGATTTAAGCGACGCAGAGCGTGCGGCGATTCACCAGTGCTTTTATAACGACCTGTCTCATGACGAGGCTGCCTATGTCCTACAAATGCCATTGGGCACGTTGAAAACACATGTACTGCGTGCGAAACAAAAAATGCGGCAACGCCTCTCCGCATACGCAGATGGTACAGGCACCAACGATCGCAGTCCCTTGGTATCAGCCGTCGAATTTCGTTAGAAGGATTACTGTCATGACAACCAATTTCCCATCAGACACTCCACTTAACGACCAAGCCGGGCGGCCTCAAACGCCGCAAGCAGATCAGACGCTTGAGGCCATACTGCGCGCGGACGCCCGTGTTTTGCGCGCCGACTACGTCGACAACGACGGCTTCAGTGACGCTGTCATGCAACGGGTGGCACAATTGCCGCCTCCCGCATCGGCACAAACATTTGGCAAGTTCGCGACGCCACGATTTGTGATCGTCTCGGCTGCGGCGGCGATTGCGTCATCCATCGCCATCGTGGGATCAGGCGGCGGCAACCTGCTAATTGACGCCGTGATGGATTTGGCCACCTTCACCATCACGCCGTCCGTCGTTGCGCTTGCCGGCTTGTTGCTCGTCGCCTGCGTAGCGGCAATCGTCACCGCCACGAAGTAAAGGTAACAAACCGCTAATAGAGACGGGCATCGTCAAGCACAAATGGTCGAAAAATCCCGTGCCTGCTAGCGTTTAGACTTCTAATTAGATCTTGCAACCTGATGCGGATGAGATTCCTCGCTAACTTGAGCTCGGAATGACAGCCGGTGTGTCGATACACATTCTCAAATTGTCATTGCGAGAGCGCACATCGTGCGATGAGAAATTTCAACCTTATGCTGTTTGCGCAGCAAATATTTTGCTTATGCGAACGGCGCGTTTGCGGAAGATAAAAAGCCACCTCGCGGTGGTTTTTTTGACGCTGGCTTATCGGCTTACAGCAGATGAGCCACGCCAGCGCGCTCTTCTTCGAGTTCTTTCAACGTTGCGTCCATCTTGCCGCGCGAGAAGTCATCAATCGCCAATCCGGTCACGCGGGTGTACTTGCCATCCGCACAGGTCACCGGCACACCGTACATCACACCATCGGGAATGCCGTAGCTGCCATCCGACGGGATACCCATCGTTACCCACTTGCCGTTGGTGCCGAGCACCCAGTCGCGGATATGGTCGATCGCGGCAGTTGCGGGGGAGGCAGCAGAAGTCAAACCGCGCGCCTCGATAATCGCCGCACCAGGCTTGCCAACCGTGGGAATAAAGGTCGACTTGTACCATTCTTCATCCGCGACCACTTGTGGTGCCGCTGCGCCAGCAATGGTGGCGAATCGGTAGTCGGGATACATGGTTGGTGAGTGATTGCCCCAGACGATCATTTTTTCAATTGAATCGACCGGCTTGCCAGTTTTGCTTGCGAGTTGTGACAACGCACGATTGTGATCAAGGCGTAGCATGGCGGTGAAACTTTCACGCGGCAGGCTTGGCGCCGATTTCATCGCAATGTAAGCATTGGTATTAGCCGGATTGCCTACTACCAGCACCTTAACATCGCGCGAAGCGACCGCACCAAGCGCCCTGCCTTGTACGGTGAAAATAGCACCGTTGGCTTCGAGCAAATCTTTGCGCTCCATGCCGGGACCGCGTGGACGCGCACCAACCAGCAATGCCACATCAATGTCTTTGAACGCTGTCATCGCGTCCGAATGTACACTCATGCCGGCGAGCAGCGGGAACGCACAATCGTCCAACTCCATCATCACGCCCTTTAAGGCCTTCTGCGCTTTTTCGTCGGCGATCTCGAGAAGCTGCAAGATGACCGGCTGATCCTTGCCCAACATTTCGCCCGAGGCGATGCGGAACAACAACGAATATCCGATTTGACCGGCGGCACCGGTCACGGCAACGCGCATGGGCTTCTTCATGAAAACACTCCTGAAAGGTAACAAATAGAATGAGGTGATGCAGGGTAGGCTAGACAAAACAATGCGGAATTATACAAGTCTGCTTATCTTCTGAGCCGCTCCGCCGCTTAGGCTAGCAAGTCGATCACTGCACCGTGACTAGGAACGACACCGTCCCGCTTTGTGCCGGTGCCAGTGTGCCGGTCAGCGTCCACTGCACCGGCCCGGCGATTCCGACCCCCGGGGTCGTCGTCAACGCACAGGCGGTGATGTTGTTTGGCAATGGCCCCCCGCAGATCGCCGACAAAAACGTGGTGAAGGCTGGTGTCAGATCATTGACCACCACCGACGACAGCGGCGCGTTCGACGTGTTGCGATAGGTCACAACGTACTCCAGCACGTCTCCCGGTCTTGCGGAATTATTGGTCCCCGCCGCTGTGTTTTGGGTAACGTTACGCACCGTCTTTTGTAGTGTCAGCCCGGAACCAAACAGCGCACCCGTGGTGGTGACATCAATCCGCGCGTAAGTCACCACCGGCCCTGTCGTCGGTGTAAACGTGGCCGTAACGGTGATTTGGTCGACCGCATTCAGTGACGCCGTCGCCGGGATATTGGACTTCACAATAATGCAAACCTGTGAAGGCGGTGTCACCGCAATCGATGCACCCGAAATATCCGTGATACCGTCAGCCCCATCAATCACGCCGTTGCAATTCAGGTCGCGATAGATTTGTACCGTCCAGCCAACAATGACTGGGCTCGGCACATGTGTCGATGTAAACGCGACGCTGCCAGCAATA
This sequence comes from Burkholderiales bacterium, assembly GCA_014378085.1. The sequence goes on from JACMOJ010000004.1 coordinate 4,787, forward strand.
CCCACGTTGAATACGTGGGTGTACAAGACGCTACTACCGGGTGTGCCGGTCTGACCACCATCTGTTTGGAAGGTATTCACGGCCGCATTCACTACCGGCACCACAACTACTGCCGAATTGTTCCCGGTATTGACTGCGGGTTCATTACCGCCGGAGACCGTCGCAATGTTTGTGACGCTCGGCGCGCCGTTGCTCAGCACCTGCACGTTGATGGTGATTGGTGCGCCGGTGCCACCCGCCGAAATCACGTTACTGCTAATACAAGTCACCACCTGTCCAGCTGTAGTACAAGTCCAACCAGTTCCACCTGATCCTGAAGCAACAAACGTCAAACCCGTTGGTAGGGTATCGACCACGGTGATGACGCCGGATGTCGGTGCAGTGCCGCTAGCATTGCTCGGCGTCAGTAAGAAACTTGCATTGACGCCGACAGTGAAGGTGCTTAAGGACGCTGTTTTTGCGATCGACAAATTCGGTGCCTGCACCGCAGTCGTCACTGTGCCGGACGTATTGTTGCCCGCACCGATTCGTCCTGGATCATCTGGATCATTGACGCCCGAAGAAACGATCGCCGTCGCCGCATTTTGTAACGAGCCACTCTGCGGCGCGGTTCCTGTCACGGTAAACGTCACAGACGAACCGGCCGGTAGCGTTGTAATGGTAGACGACACGTTGTTGCCGGCGACAGTCACTGTTCCGCACACCGCACCCCCGGTGGCGGTGCCGCAAACTGCACCAACACCAGTCAGTGCTGATGGCACCGCATCACTAAAGACGGTACCGTTCGCCGCACTCGGCCCGGCGTTAGAAACGACCACTGTGTACGTGAGGGTTGTCCCCCAGGCTACCGTCGCTGCGCCAGTTTTGGTCACGCTGACGTCGGCAATGAGATTCACCGTGTCGGTGTCCGTCGAGCTACACGTCGGCGCACTGAAGCTGCGCGTGATGCCGCCACCGGTTATGCAACTGGTGCCCGAGTTGGTGGTGCCGCCAGGGGCCGCAATACTGGCCACGTTGGCGACACTGCCACTACTC
>JACMOJ010000273.1 GCA_014378085.1 Burkholderiales bacterium
GACCACCCAGCGAGACGATCTCATTTCGCACCACGTCCATTCCGACACCGCGGCCAGAAACCTGTGTAATCTCCTTAGCTGTCGAAAAACCGGCCATGAAAATATACTGCGTGAGTTGGGCTTCGCTGACTTCGGCGTCCGCCGCGAACAGGCCCTGTTCAACCGCTTTCTCGCGAATACGCGCAAAATTCAAGCCTCCGCCGTCATCGGAAAGTGTGAGCACCACCTCATTGCCGACTTGCTGCGCGTCGATGGTGATCTCGCCAATTTCTGACTTACCTTTGGCCGTGCGGTCAGCGGGCATTTCCAGCCCGTGCGCGACGGCATTGCGCAACAGGTGTTCAAACGGCGGCGTGATCTTCTCAAGCACCGATCGATCAATCTCCACGCGTACACCGCGGAACTCAAGATTCGCTTTCTTCTCAAGCTCCTTCGCGGTTTGCCGGACAAGCCGATAGAAACGATCCTGCAAGTTCCCCAACGGTACCAGTCGAACGCTCATCAAGCCCTGCTGGAGGTCACGGTTCAAGCGCGATTGTTGTATCAGTGCAGCTTCGGTTTCATCGAGGTTTTTCTGCAGCGAGAGTTGTAACGTCACCACGTCGTTCAGGCTCTCCGCCATGAAGCGCGTTAACTCCTGGGTGCGCGAGAAGCGGTCAAACTCCAACGGGTCGAACGCAGCGCCGAGCTCCTCTGCCTCCTTGATGCGAGACTGAATCTGCGTTTCGGATTGAATTTCGACTTCACGCAATTGCGCCTTCATGCGCGAAATATTTTCTGTCAACTCGATTAGCGATTGCTTGAAGGTAAGCATCTCCTGCTCAACACGAGAGCGTGCAATCGACAGTTCGCCCGCTTCGTTCACGAACCGGTCGATGATGTCGGCGTTGACGCGCAACAACGATTGACGCTCGCGGCCTTCCGGGGTGGCTTCATCGCGCACCGCCTGAGCGGCTGCCGCCATGACGGCAATCGTCGCGGGCTTATCTTTCTGATGTTCGAATACATCAGAAACCGGAATCTCGATGAGCACACCGGATAGGTCCCCGGCGTTAAGCCGATCAAGCGCGCCGGTGAAGCGGTCGAAGTGCTCATCCATGTCGTCGAACGTATTGATCGCCGGGCTTGCTTGCGCATCCATTGTGATCATTTTTGATTCGATCACGTGGGCAAGTTCGCCAAGACGCATCAACCCTGCCATGCGCGCGCTACCTTTCAGGGTGTGCAGATGGCGCGCAAGTTCGATGACCGGCTTGTGGTCCGCCGGGTTGGTCCGCCAGGCGCGCATGCCATCGCCAACTTGTGGAACGATCTCCTTGGCTTCCTCCAGAAAGATAGGAAGCAGGTCGCTATCGATGTCGTCTTCAATACGACGTTTTTCTTTCCCCAACTCGAAGGCAGGCGCCGACAACACTTGCACCGCTGTCGGCGCGGGTGTTGCCGTTAGTGCAGGCGTTTCCACAAGCAGCGCGTCCAGAGGCAGCGCAAAAAGTTCATCAGAAAGAGCGGGAGTCAATCCGGCTTCCATACCTGATGCAGTTTGATAAATTAAAGGCGTCGGTTCGGATATCGTCGATGAGGCTGGCGCATCGACTAACACGGGCAGCCCTAGAACAGGCTCAGGCACAGTCTCATCAACCGGCACCCGTAAAATCTCCGGCGTTTCCGCGAGCGGCGGCGTAACCTCGGCAATAACCGCCAGCACCTCGTCGGAGATTACGCTGCCAAAGTCGAGTTCATCGACCTGGGGATCGTCTGGCTCTGCAGGCAAAGTCGGTGCACGCAAGTATGTGCTCTCGGCACGTTTGGCCAATTTCAATGCTTCGCGCAGTTCTGCCAGCTCCAGCACGACGTCGACACGAGACGTGGGTAGTTCATGCGTATGCAGGCCCATCACCATGCTGCTAAGGGCATCGACCGCTTGACGCATCACGTTTAAACGGCGGGTATCGAGCTCGGGCGTGAATTCAATAGCATCCTGCGACCACTTTTCCAGCGCGGCAGCGACATCGGCAATCATGTCGAAATTGGTGGTGCGGGAGGAACTGTTGAGCGTATGCGCCGCGCGCATGAACTCATGCGAAACAGCGTGACCGGGTTTGGCTTCCAGCGCCGCCATTTCATTGTCGAGCGTGGCGATGTGCTGGTCTGCCTCGCCGAGGTAAATGTTGAACAATGCGTGGGGAACGACGACAGTGCCCACCACCAAATCGTCAGGATCGGAACTTAACTCAGGCTCGAGGTCAAGCAGTTCAGGTGTTGTTGAAGGCGAGACGTCGACGAGCGAAAGGTCCGCCTCGGGCAACGTAACAACCACAGGTTCGGGCGCATCGAGTGCAAAGGCGCCAAAGTCGATCGCAAGCTCCCCGCTGACGTTTTCCCTAACTTCAGGTGGCGCTGTCTCCGCTAGTGCAAAGTCGGCAAATGACAATTCAGACAATTCTTCAGGCGCGCTTGCCACGGCCGGTTCATCAACGGGCGGCATCGCGACAACAGTCGGGGGCGTTTCAATCTGGTTAAACGGCTCTGCGACGGGCGCCGATTCTGGCCCTTCACCATTTTTCAGCATTTCTGCCATGCGAGCGATATCGGTACCATCAATAAGCGCGGCGCCAGATCGTTGCAGTGCTTCGACCCACGTTGAGAAAGTCGTAGAAGTATGTTCAACAAATGTAAGCAACGCAGCGTTTGCTGGTGTTTCGTCCTTCAGCCATTTGTTGAATACTTGCTCACAATTCCACGCTACTTCGCCCAAATCAAGCAAACCCACCATTCGACCGGAACCCTTAAGCGTGTGATAGCCACGCCGTATGGTGACAAGCGCTTCGTTGTCGTGCGTGTTGCCACGAAGAAGGTCAAGTTGCTCGCGAATAGTGGCTACCACTTCGCTTGCCTCTTCGAGGAATATCTCCAAGAGTTCTGCGTCCACCTCGGTGGCAGAAGCATCGATCAACTGAACAGTCTGCGCCGAAGGTGCTTCTGTCGGTTTGTCTGGTGCAATTTCGGCGACCGCAGTCATCATGCCGGTCTTGTTCGGGTCGAAGGTTTGCTCGATAGCCTTCAACATTTCTTCACTTTGCCGCGCTGATTCGCCGTCGGCAATCACCGTCGCGTCCTGCTTTAGCTCTTTGACTGCTTCCCGCAGTTGATCGCGTGATGCGGTCTGTTCAGGCTGTTGCTTCCAATCCTCGTATCGCGCCTGCACCTTTTGCTTTGCGACGTCGATATCCGCTTTGGTGACTGGCGATTTTATTGAAGTGCGCTCAGGGTCCAGTGGCTTTTCAGCGAGCCCGAAGCGGATTAGTGCGGGCAGCAGCGCATCACGCGGCTGGGATGTTCCCTGCTGCAATGCGGAAATGTATAAGCCCAGCGCGGAAATGCCCTCAGCGACAGCC
>JACMOJ010000274.1 GCA_014378085.1 Burkholderiales bacterium
AAGGCAGTCGTCCAGGCAATGTCTGCCCCGAGGCGGCGGTGGCAACGGTGGCGGTGGCGGTGGCGCCTGAGGCCGTCGCGGCGGTGGTCGTAACAGGCTGAGATGCGTCCAGCGCAGATGCGGATTCTCGCGTGCGATTCTGCAAGGCGCGATTGAGCTGTTTGATCTCCCGCTTCAAGCGAAAGATCGCCACTAACGAGGACAGCAAGCCGACCAGCAGCCCGCCACCAAAGAACGCCAAGAGTATCAATGCCAGTGGTGCGCGCAAACTTGTGCCAATGCCATTGATGCTGACCGGGTCTGCGTTTTTCGATGCAAACCACACCAGCATTAAGATAACAACGACGCGGACAATCCAAACGATGATGTTCATATTCAGTATTCTAGGCGGTACTGCGTGGTTCTGTGGGCGGGGGCTGCGGGCGCTGGTGGGCCGGTAAACCGCATCCAAAAAAAAGCCGGATATCCTTGGATACCCGGCCATTGTTTGCGATATGTGCTCAATCGTTGGCGATTCCTGTGCGTGCCGCCGCAATCGCCTGATTTGCCGCGGGTAACGTGTCCGCATGCGCTTGGCCCTTATTTGCAGGGGAGGTTGCGGTTGCCGCTGCCGCTGCCTCAGCAGCCTCAATCGCCTCGTCCACACGCTCACGCAACTCTTTTCCGGCCTTAAAGTGAGGCACGTACTTTTTCGGCACCAAAACCTTTTCCCCAGTCTTTGGATTTCTTCCAGTGCGCGGGGGCCGAAAATTAAGGCCAAAGCTACCGAATCCACGGATTTCGATGCGGTCGCCTTGTGACAAGGTCAACGACATGGCATCCAACATGGTTTTCACCGCTAGCTCCGCATCTTTGGGCGCAAGTTGGTGATGGCGAGCAGCCAAGATTTCAATCAGCTCTGACTTGGTCATGGATTTCAAGCGGCAGATCCACTTCAGTTTGATTTATATGACCACCGACCAGACGACCGGCAGGAAAATATTTACTTCGGCAAGATATTGGCTCCGCCCCAAGAAGCAGAGCCAATCCAACCAACTTAGTTGTCTTGCTTCAGCTTCGCCTTGAGCAATGCGCCGAGGTTGGTGGTGCCAGCATTCGACGGCGATTCTTCCGTCATACGCTTCATCGCATCTTTCTCATCAAGCGAATCTTTTTGCTTGATCGAAAGATTAATGTTGCGGGTCTTACGATCAACGTTGATGATGATGGCTTCGATTTCGTCGCCTTCTTTCATGTGGCTGCGCATGTCTTCGACGCGTTCGCGTGAAACTTCCGACGCGCGGAGGTAGCCTTCAATTTCGTCAGACAATGCAATCGTGGCACCCTTTGCATCGATAGTCTTGACAGTACCTTTGACAATAGCACCCTTGTCGAAGCTGGTCGTGTAGCTGGTGAAAGGGTCCGAATCAAGTTGCTTCACGCCCAGCGAAATCCGCTCGCGCTCCATGTCGATTGCCAGCACAACGGCTTCAAGCTCATCACCCTTCTTGTAGGCCTTGACTGCTTCTTCGCCAGCCACATTCCAAGAAATGTCTGAAAGGTGCACCAAACCATCAATATTGCCCGGCAAGCCGATAAACACACCGAAATCGGTAATCGACTTAATGGTGCCTTTAACTTTCTCGCCCTTTTTGTGGGACATCGAAAATTCTTCCCACGGGTTCTGCATACACTGCTTCATACCGAGCGAAATACGACGGCGTTCTTCGTCAATTTCCAAAATCATGACTTCAACTTCGTCACCGAGCGAAACCACTTTGGCTGGGTGAACGTTCTTATTGGTCCAATCCATTTCGGAGACGTGTACCAGGCCTTCGATACCAGCTTCAATTTCAATAAATGCGCCGTAGTCGGTCAGGTTGGTCACCTTGCCGAACAAACGGGTGGACTGTGGATAACGACGCGATAGGCCGGTCCACGGATCGTCGCCCAATTGCTTCATGCCGAGCGAAACGCGGTTTTTCTCTTGATCAAACTTTAGAATCTTCGCCGTGACTTCATCGCCCACCGCCAAAACTTCTGATGGATGCTTCACGCGACGCCATGCGAGGTCGGTAATGTGCAGAAGACCATCGATACCGCCCAAATCTACGAACGCGCCGTAGTCGGTGATGTTTTTAACAACACCCTTAACAACGGAACCTTCTTTTAAGGTTTCGAGCAATGCAGCGCGATCTGCACCTTGTGACGCTTCCATTACGGCGCGGCGCGACACCACCACGTTGTTACGCTTCTTGTCGAGCTTGATTACCTTGAACTCAAGTTCTTTGCCTTCGAATGGTGTTGTGTCTTTCACCGGACGCGTATCAACAAGTGAACCCGGCAAGAACGCACGGATACCGTTGATCATAACGGTGAGGCCGCCCTTCACCTTGCCGGAAACCATACCGGTGATGATTGAGCCTTTGTCGAGCGCGACGTCAAGATCGTGCCATGCGGAAAGTTTCTTCGCGCGGTCGCGTGACAGCTTGGTGGCACCAAAGCCATCTTCAAATTTTTCGATTGCAACAGTAACAAAGTCGCCGACTTTAACTTCCAGCTCGCCTTTGTCATTCTTGAATTCTTCAATTGGGATCACGCTCTCAGACTTTAGTCCGGCGTTTACGACCACGATGTTTTGATCAACCAGCACGACTTCTGCGGTGATCATTTCGCCTTCGCGCATTTCTTGGCGCGTCAGGCTCTCCTCAAACATGGCGCCGAAGCTATCGGCAGCATAAACAGGTTTAGGGATTTTTACTTTTGCAACGGGTTGGGTTGATGCTGACATGGATGGGTTAACTTTCGGTTTAGCGGGTTAGCTCTTTGTCTGGCGACGCGGAGGATTTGTCATCGTCCGGATTTTTTGGGAATCTCGAACACCTAAGTAAAAACAGCTTGCTGCTGGGAAAAAGTCTCGCTAGAACAAACACATAACGTCGATAACCAACAATGATCGCGGGTCACTGCGCAGATCCAAGTTTGTCTTTGGCCCACTGCAGCACCTTTTCAACCGCATCATCAGCGGAAATCTCAGTTGTATCAAGGAGATAGGTGTCGTTCAATTTTTTTAGCGGCGCAACTTTGCGGTTTGAATCGCGTTCGTCACGGATGCGTAATTCCTTCACAACGCCTTCGAGTATCGCAGAGATTCCTTTTTGTTTCAACTGGTTAGTGCGTCTTTCGGCTCTTGCCTCGACGCTTGCGGTCAGGAAAACCTTTAGCGCTGCGTCCGGAAAAATTACCGACCCCATATCTCGACCGTCACAAACTAGTCCCGGCGCGGTGCGGAACGCGCGTTGCCGTTCTGTCAAAGCGCCGCGCACTGCCGGAAACGCGGCAACGCGGGAGGCATTTTGGCTGGCAGATTCAGTGCGAATCGCCGCCGAAACGTCGGTCCCCGCGAGAAATACCCGCTCTCCGGCAAAGCGCAGATCAAGCTGCCTTGCGACTTCGGCGACCGATTTTTCATCATTTAAATCAATGGATTGCAGGGTTGCGGCGTGTGCCGTGAGCCGATACAACGCCCCAGAATCCAAGTAGTGATAACCCAGCGCCGCGGCCACACGCTGTGCCACCGTACCTTTACCAGAGGCGGTTGGCCCATCAATGGCGATGACTGGGATGGCACGCGCTTTCATGCGACCAACCCACGCCAAACGTCGAAGTAATCTGGAAAGGTTTTGGCCACACAACCGGGGTCGTTGATGAATACGTCCACTCCACCCAAGGTCACCAGCGAGAAACACATTGCCATGCGGTGGTCGTCATAGGTGTCAATAAATACCCCTGCCTTAAGCTTGTCGGCGGCCGGCGGCGTCACCGCGATAAAGTCCTGTCCTTCCACAACGATGGCACCCAACTTTCGCAGCTCCATTGCCATGGCCGCAATTCGGTCTGTTTCTTTGACGCGCCAACTGGCAATATTTCGGATGGTGGTGGTGCCGTCGGCAAACAAAGCCAACATCGCAACCGTCATCGCAGCGTCCGGAATGTGATTGAAGTCAGCGTCGATGGCAACCAATCGTTTGTCGGACGATCTGGAGACTTCAATCCAATCCTCTCCCATGCACACAGTGGCACCCATCGCCGCAAGCGCGTCAGCGAACCGAATGTCCCCCTGAATGCTGTTGCTGCCTACCCCCGTGACACGTACCGGCCCGCCACTGATTGCGCCAGCCGCCAGAAAATATGACGCCGACGAGGCATCTCCTTCAACCGTGACGTCCGCGGGAGACCTGTATGCGGCTGACGCGGCAACGCTAAATTCACGCCAATCCCGCCTGACGACCGTCACGCCGAATCGCGCCATTAGATTTAGCGTGATATCGACGTACGGTTTGGAGATGAGATCCCCCACAACGTCGACCGTCACCGCTGATTTGACAAGCGGCAGCGCCATCAATAACGCAGAAAGAAACTGGCTTGAGACATCGCCACGCACAGGAACGCGATCGATGTCCGTCACGGTTCGGCCAGACACAACCAGCGGCGGAAAACCACGCTGGCCCGTGTACGCCATATTTGCCCCCAACGGCGCGAGGGCGTCTACTAAGTCCCCGATGGGCCGCTCGCGCATGCGCGGCACGCCGTCGAGCTGGTAACGACGATGCCCTGACTGCATCGCTAACGCCGCAGTCAATGGACGAAACGCGGTGCCGGCGTTGCCGAGAAACAGTGTTGCTTCGGCAACCGGAAAACTGCCCGCGCAGCCATGCACCCGGTAATCATCTCCACCTAACGTTTCAATCTTTACGCCAAGTTGCGTCAATGCCGCGAGCATTACGCTGGTGTCATCAGATTTCAACAACCCGCGCACCATCGTCACGCCCTCGCTCAACGCCGCGAGCAGCAATGTGCGGTTGGAAATCGACTTCGACCCTGGGAGTGGAACAGTGCCGGATGCGCGAGACACTGGGGGAAGATGCATGACACGTTCGACCATCGTCATTGCCCATCATCACGATTGAACGCATCGAGTTGGCCAGACAGCCAGCGCTCCCGTGCGTTTTGTGCGCGTTGCATCAGCGCTTCAATTGCATCTGCGTCCGAGCGCTCCAACATATTGCGCAACGCCGCAACACGACGCTGATACGCGTCAAGCTCGCGGAGCAGCGCGTCGCGGTTATTCAATGCCACGTCGCGCCACATCTCTGGGCTCGAGCTGGCAATCCGGCTGAAATCGCGAAATCCCGAAGCGGCGTGCTCAAACAGCAATTTTGCGTTGGGTCGGCTTGCAAGCTCGTCCACCAGGGCGAAGGCCAGCATATGTGGCAGGTGGCTCACCGCCGCGAATATAGCGTCGTGCGTTGCGGCTGGCATGTCGATCACGTTTGCCCCCGCCGCCTGCCATGCGAGCCGCGCAATTTCGACAGCCGCGTCGGTATTTTCTGGCGTGCGACAAAGCACCACGTTCTTGCCGTCAAACAGCGCCGCATCCGCTGCCATCGGGCCGTGACGTTCGCTGCCCGCGATCGGATGGCAGGCCACGAACTGCGGGAACCGCTCCGCTAACGTTAGTCGTGCCGCGGCAATCACGTCCTGCTTGGTGCTACCAGCATCCATCATCACCGTATGGGCCGCCACATGCGGCATCAGCTCGTCGAACACCAGCGGTATTTGGCGCACGGGAACAGCAAGCAGCACCAAATCCGCACTCGCCGCTTGCGCCATCGTCCCCACGGTGTCGATTGCGCCCCGCTGTTGGGCTTGTTCGAGCACCTGCGGGTCAGGGTCAACCCCGATAATGATGGTCCCCGATCCAGACGTCACGCGACGTTTGATGGCGAGTGCAAAAGAAGTGCCGATCAACCCAACGCCGATGATTGCGATGCGCTCGAACATTAGCTGACCGCCAATGGACAAACTCGCCATTCAACGGGTCTTTCCAAGCAAAAATGGCTGAAAACGCCCATCGATGCTAGACTTTTAACGTTTGTCTGGCGTCATCGAGGGCCGCCAAAAAGCGTGCATTCTGCGCTGCCGTACCAGTCGATACGCGCAGATAATCGGCCAAGCCATAATTGGCGATGGGCCGCACGATGACACCTGCCTTGAGAAGGCACTGGAAGACGTCTCCCGCACGCGCGATTTTGAACGCGATGAAATTGCCTTTCGACGGAATGAATTCGATACCACGGCTGGTGAACGCCGACGATAGCGCCGTCAATGCCTGTGAATTTTGCCGTCTACTTGCGCCAATAAACTCGTCGTCGGTGAGGGCCGCCTCCGCCGCAACCATTGCCAGATGATTTACATTAAACGGCTGCCGCACACGATTCATCATCGCCACCACGTCGGGCGCGGCGAAGCCAAAACCGATACGCAATCCCGCCAATCCGTAAGCCTTTGACAACGTATGCGAGACGAGGAGATTTGGAAACTCGGCGAGCCACTGAGAAGAATCGTAGGCGTCCACATCCTCAAGATACTCGCCGTACGCCTCGTCCAAGATAACCAATACATTCGCCGGCACCTTCGCCACAAATGCTTTCAACGCGGCGGCTGAGATAAAGGTGCCGGTCGGATTATTCGGGTTTGCAACAAACACAATTTTGGTCGATGGCTGAATGGCATCGAGCATCGCAGCGAGATCGTTGCCGAAATTTAGCGCGTCGACCGCAATGGGTCTGGCCCCCACCGCTTGTGTTGCGAGAGGGTAAACGGCAAACGCGTACTGTGAATAAACGGCCGTGTCGCCGGCGCCCATGAACGTACGCGCCGCGAGCTCCAGCACATCGTTGGAGCCGTTGCCGAGAATAATTTGATTCGCTGGGACACTGAATTTTTTGGTGACGGCCGCTTTGAACGCAACGCCGCCACCGTCGGGATACAACGCCAGCTGATCTATCGCCGACCGTATTGCGACCAACGCCTTGGGGCTGGCACCGAGTGGGTTTTCGTTGGACGCCAGTTTAAGAATTTCGGATTCAGGTATGCCAAGCTCGCGCGCGACATCTGAAATGGGTTTGCCACCCTGATAGGGCGAAATGGCGCGGATGTAGTCGGGGGCGAGGTCAGCAAAATTCATAAGTGGTATTCAACCGGCAGTCAACACAGAGAAACCCAAACTGTGGCAAACGCCTAACAGCTTGGCAAAAACACTCAAATCACCGCGGCGGGATAGGAGCCGAGTACCTTGACGTAGCCGGCAATTTTGCGAAGCTCAACTAACGCTTCCGCAACATTGCTATCGTCCACGTGGCCCTCAATATCCACAAAAAACAAATACTCCCAAATCGCTAATTTGGATGGACGCGACTCAAACTTTGACATCGACACACCACGATGGGCAAACGGCGTCAACATTTCATAAACGGCGCCAGAACGATTCGCGGCGGATAGCACCAGCGAAGTCTTGTCATGTGCTGAAGGCTTCGGCGAATAGTTGCCCAGCACCAAAAAACGCGTGGTGTTGTTTGGTTCATCTTCAATATTGGACGCAAGCAAACTCAATCCGTAGTGACTCGCCGCCATTTCGCCGGCAACGGCCGCAGTGAAGGGCTCAAGCGAGGCGCGGCGGGCGGCCTCGGCGTTCGAGGCGACGGCGATACGCTCGGCCTTAGGCAAATTGTTGTTGAGCCATTCATGACACTGCGCCAGCGATTGGCCATGAGAGAAAACCTTCAGCACGCTATCAAAGGGCAGCGGCATTGAGGCCATTAAATGATGGTGAATTCGCACCAGCACCTCGCCGCAGACGCTGAGCGGTGTTTGCGGCATCAGATCTAGCGAGCGCCCCACCGCACCTTCGGTTGAATTTTCAACGGGGATGATGCCGAAGTCGCAGGCGTTGGATTCCACCCCACGATAAACTTCGTCGATCGAACCTTGCGGTTTCAATTCTGCGCCTTCGCCAAAGTGTTTTTTTGCCGCCAGCTCACTAAACGTGCCTTGCGGCCCAAGGTACGCAACCGTAATCGGCCGCTCTAGCGCGAGGCAGGCAGACATGATCTCGCGGAACAGTCGCGCGGCAACTTCATCGGGAAGTGGCCCCTGATTTAGCTGCTTAATCCGCAGCAACACCTCAGCTTCTCGCTCCGGGCGATAAGCCTGCCCGACCTTCATTGAGCCGACTTTGCGCGCCAACGCAGCACGCGCGTTGAGGCTGCGCAGGATTTCGTGATCGAGCGCGTCTATTTCCGCGCGTAGCTGCGCTAACGGTGGGCTCGCGTCCGAGGACGAATTGGGTGTTTGTGGCATGCCGAAAGTTTATCCTGAACAACGCAACACGATGAGTGCGCAACATCTTTAATTCATTGCACCACTTAGCCGTGCCGGCGCGCAAAGTCGTGCATGTAGGCCGTCAGTGCTTCGACCGCCGCCAACGGTACTGCATTGTAAATCGACGCCCGCATGCCACCGATGGCCTTGTGTCCCTTCAGGCCAGACATCCTTGCGCCAGTCGCGCCATCGAGAAACGCCTGATTTAAGGACTCATCGCGCAAGAAGAACGGCACGTTCATTCGTGAACGATCAGCGATGGCAACGTCGTTTCGGTAAAAGCCACCAGATTGGTCTATCGTTTGATAAAGAAGCGATGACTTCTCAAGGTTAATTTTCTCAATACCGACCAGCCCGCCCTGCTGCTTGAGCCATTTGAACGTCAGGCCCGCGAGATATACCGCGAATGTCGGCGGCGTGTTCAGCATCCATTCGCTTGCGGCTTGCTGCGTGTAGTCAAACACGGATGGCGTTAATGGATGTGCGCCACCTAGCAAATCATCGCGCACAATCACTAGCGTCAAGCCGGAAGGGCCAATATTTTTCTGCGCGCCGCCGTAGATACAACCGAATTTCGAAACATCCATCGGCCGCGACAAAATGTGCGATGACATATCCGCAACCAGTGGGACGCCATCAGCGCACTCAGGCGTCCAGAAATACTCAACACCTTGGATGGTCTCATTGGTGCAGATATGCCGGTAGGCCGCACGAGGATCTGTCTGCCAAGTCGCCTCTGCCGGCACGTAGGTGTAGTGCTTATCCGAAGCTGACGCGATGACATTGACTTCACAATACTTGCGCGCTTCCTTGATACCTTGCAGCGACCAATGTCCGGTGTCGACGTAATCCGCACTCGCCCTACCGCGTACCAAGTTGAGCGGGACAATCGAAAATTCCCCCTTGCCACCACCCTGCAAAAACAACACCTTGTAGTTCGATGGGATGCCCATCAACTCACGCAGGTCGCGCTCAACTTCCGCCGCGAGTTCAAGAAACACCTTGCCGCGATGGCTCATCTCCATCACCGAGGTGCCGGTGCCTTTGTAATCGAGCAGCTCCGCCTGCGCTTGCTCGAGCACAGGCGTCGGCAGTGCGGCGGGCCCCGCAGAAAAATTAAATGAACGGCTCAATGCAGGCTACTTTGCGGGCAAAGTCTTTTGCGCTTCGCTAGCGGCTTTCGCGTCTTCCATCGCTTTCTTGGTAACCTCTTCCATGAGCGCGTTAATCCTCGGCGAGGTAAGCGCCATGATCTCCGGCATCGTTTCTTGCATTAGTTGTGGGCCAGTCGACAACATTTTCTTGCCCGCATCGCTTTTATAGAACACCGTGATGGTCTTAATCTCTGCCAACGTAAAACGCTTGGCGTAGGCGCGTCCCATGATGTCTTCCATACCCTTCATGATTTCAGGATCGCGATAAACCGCCATCGCCTTCTGCATGCCAGCCTGGGCCGATGCCGCAAATTTTTCTTTGGCCGCTTTTTGCTCAGTCGGCGGCAATTTCTCGAACATCCGCGCGGTGGTTTGTTCGAACATCTGCGGCATCGACTGGGTCATCGCCGCAGACATCTGACTCATCATCTGTCGAAAATTAATGGCCTCGAGCATTTCTGCA
>JACMOJ010000275.1 GCA_014378085.1 Burkholderiales bacterium
CGATCTCCGACGGCGAAGGATGCAACCATTTGACCATCGTCGCGGTGGTTGCCGTCGCCCTGATTAGCACTTAATCAACACGATGGCTAACAACACCATTCGCGCGCGTTCTGTCTCAATCAAGTGGCTCACGGATGCGACAGTCGGAAAAAAGAGACGTACGTGGCACCCTTTTGTGGTGACCGCCAAATGAATCTTCGTTTTATTGTGCTCAATAAGGAAGCTTTGATTCAGTTCAGTCCTAGGCCAGACTAGGCGCAGATGTTGGCAAACGCATAAAAATTTCGACGCGGCATATGTTTGATATGCGAGGAGAAAGTTTTGTGTGAGCAACAATGTATTTGGCCAACACGAAGCAACAAAATGGACTGAATCGGAGCTTCATTAACGATGGGGGTGTCGACGTGGCTACATAACTGCTCGATCTGGTCGAATCACAAATGATTGCCAACCGGCTACCGCTGGTCGCGGTCTCACCTGCGGCAGTCCCACATGCCAATATACCGACGGTGCTGACACTGCACTGGCATGGCGTTGTCGAAGTGAAACTTGCCGAAGAAGGTGAAGCGGTCGCCTACCAATCGGTGCCATCGAGCGCGCTACAACTTAACATGCGTTGGGATCACTTTGATGACATCGAATTCGACGCGCTTGAAACGGCGTGGGAGCTCGGCGCATGGAACCTTGAGCGATTGGAAGCAAAACCGTTCGCACGGGTCGGTGCTGACGTGCATGAAACCAGCATGGGAATGACGGCCTTCGGCTCTTCGCCCATCGAGATAGACGGCGAGACGCCGTTCGTTGCCGATGTACCGGATGTCGAAGATCTGATTGAGACCGCTGGGCGCGAAGGTTACATTCAGTGGATGTTTTGCCCGGTTCGCGGCGGCATGTGGCGCGACGTGGCCGATGACGAGACGCTAGAGGCTGGCGGCTACCGCAATCCCACTTGCCCACTGACCACACAACCGGTGCTTGAGACCTATCGTTTGCGTTCACCACGTCGCGTGGTGTATCCGTTCGGACGCAGCCACAAGATTTTGCAATAGCCCGGGCTGCCGCGTGGCAACCGAGCTTAACCTCGGTGATGACCAGCTTCGTTGCGTTGTTGCGCTGCTCAATTGCGCGATTAAACGGCGGATTCCCCTTTCCATGCGTTGAATTGGGTGGGAAACTTGGTAGGTTAAATCGGCCAAGCGGCTCTTCCTGAGGGGTGCCCAATGCACCGCTTTGAAGACCATAGTTTCAACTCATCTGGTTTTTTCCGATTTGAAAACATGTTAATTGCGCACTTCGTTAGGATTCGTACTAGCGCCGTGGCTTGACGATTAGCTGATTCCCGCGCAATAATCTAGTCTGTTCATCTGACTATAAGGTGCCGGCCATGCGCAAAACCCAATGGCAGCTACAGACCGCAAAAGCACAATTCAGCGAGTTGGTTGAAGCGGCGTTGCGTGGCGAACCGCAGCGCATCACCCGCCGCGGCAAGGATGCCGTTATGGTGGTTTCAGAGGAGTCGTTTCTTGCGCTCAAACAATCCGCTCGAAGTGAGTCAGCCGATTTCATTGCGCACCTGTTAACAATGCCGCGCCAGAAATCGACGATGCCATCAAAAGCGTCGAGAACGGTAGCCAAGCCGCAAGTTGGCCCTAGTCGGCTTCGCCTGCGCGACATCGAGTTGTGAGTGCTGTGAGCTATTTGCTCGACACAGTGGTGCTGTCCGAACTGCGCAAAAGTAATCCAGCGGCATCTGTGCTGCGCTGGATCCGTGCGCAAAAGTCAGGCCAGATCTTCATCAGCGTAGTCAGCGTTGGTGAAATCGAGCGCGGCATTGAAAAAATACGCAAATCTGATTCAGCCTTTGCAGACAAACTTGGTCGATGGCTGGAAACACTGTTGACGGTCTATGGCGAACATATCCTGCCCGTCTCCACGCCAATCGCGCGCCGCTGGGGGAGTCTTTCGGCGAAGCTGGGTAATGATGGGGCAGATATCCTGATTGCGGCAACCGCGCTCACACACGGCCTCACGGTCGTGACGCGCAACGTGAAGCACTTCGCGCCAACAGGCGCCCAAGTACTGAATCCGTTTGAACCGTAGTGTAAATTTACGGACCTTGGAGTATCCTTCAGCCGCTTTCGCTAGTTACAGTCGGCGCTGTAGTTTCGGCCAATAGCCGTTATCCGCAATTGCTTTCTGATTTCATATTCTGATCCAGTGAGTCAAGTGAAAGACAATTTGACTCTGACCCGTGGTCTTCAAGCAAAAGCGCCCGACAACGCTCGTCAATCGTCGGGTTTCATTTTTCGCAAAGATCCGCTTTCGCGCCATAAAGAAATTGGGCAATCGTAGCGCGGTGGCTTGCAGCTGTTCTGCATAACAGCAGAACAGCCTCAAACTCTGAAACTGTCGCTTACGGTATGAGGGCGAAATTCACGCCCGTTTGGTTGACAAGCGTCACGTCGACTGATGCAATCGATTTAGTCGTGTACCCGGTGGCACTTGCTTGGACGACGTATTTCCCGGTTCCCGGTACGGTATTTAGCTGCGTGCTGAGCGCGATGGGTAAGGTCGCGGAATACGACCCCAACTGCGGCGCAACTGAGGGGAGACTGCCAAGGGTGTAGCTGCCATTGACTGCGTCGGCTGTACGTTCGCGGATGGTCACCGTAGGGCCGCCCGCAAAACTCTGTTTAGCCGAAACATCGCCGTATTCTGTGGCGCTGGTGGGCGTCATTGAAACCGTGCCCGAGATAGATCGCATCGGCGCGGTTGCGGCGAGCAGAGTGGTTGGCGTGCTCACAGTGCTCACGTTGGTGATGCTGGTTGTTGTTGCCACTGGAACAGAGGCGATGACTGCCGTGGCGCGATTGTCGGCGACAAAGACAACGTCGTAATTTCCCACGGGCAAACGAGACAAGAAGAATTCGCCGGTGGTGCTCGGCACGGTGGAGGAGACGATGGTACCGTTTTGCTGCGCTGAAACGGACACCCGATCACCGAGCACTGTTGTCGCCATAAATCCTTGGATCCCATTTACGGCTGTTGGAATGACCTTTACGACTGGCTTCAATGAATATTGCCCATTGCCTTTTGTGACGATGGACTTGCAAGCGTCGAAATCTAGGACCAAATCAACGCGCTGGCCAGCGATAACAGTAAATTGGTTAACCAATTTGATTCCGCTTTGTACGGCACTCGGTGTGTCGAATGCGACTTCTGCGACGGTCCCCGAGGCGACCACAGAGTTGGCAAAGGTCGCTCCACCGTTTTGGGCCAACACTAAGCGCAGCTGCGAATACTGTCCAGCCGAGAGCGGTGTTTGGCCTAATTGCTCCAAGACACCATTAGTCAGATTCAGCAAATTGATTTTCTTAGCGGGACTCAAGGTGATATCCGTCCATCCGGCATCGGTATCGGCCGCGGCCGAGCTCTGGTGCACACGCACCTTTGTCACCGTAATGTTGACGGCGTCAAAGCC
>JACMOJ010000034.1 GCA_014378085.1 Burkholderiales bacterium
CATGCACGCAGTGTAAGGTGTCGCTTTACACCTGTCAAGAAAGTAAGACCGCAGGACGATGCAATGCGGCGTAAAATCATGAAAACCACGTTACCTGCGCACTTAATGAATACTCCAAAGAATCTTGCTGGCTCCTATTCCCACTTTCCTTCCCCAATGAAATCCTACGTACTCTCGGTCATTGCGATTTTGTTCTGCGCGGTTCCCGCAGCGGTCGGGTCGTCGTGGGCGTGGAAAACATTCGGGCTCGAAGGCATTCCCCTTGCCGTCGCCACGGTGATGAGTGCGATGGTGGTCGCAACGGCGTCGTTCGCGCTGCTCTCCGCAGTCGGCAAGACGCTTAAGATCACCAAGTAAAAATCGCCATTCGACGGGCTTCTTGGCGCAAAAATGCTTCGAACTGCCCGCCAATAGTCGCAAGTTGCAATTTTGAGCCGGGTGGAAGTCCACGTTCACCGGTGCGACAGAACCACACACTCGCTTGATACTATATCGGCTGTAGTCGGGAAACGATGTCACCACTTGAGATGAGTGCCGCCAGTTCATCGCGCAGGCGCGCACTCTCTTCCATCGCAAAACGCCAGTTTTTCAGCCGACCGTCGTAATCGTCGACAAAGCGCGTGAAGTCACTACGATCCGGCAGCTTCTTCATCGGCAGTCGATCCAGGTACTCGCGCGAAGGCGAGATCAGCACCACGTTGTCCAACCACTCGCCCCGGGCTTTGCGCCACGGCAGCATCTTGTCCAACCAGCCCGGCACAATTTTGTTGGTGAAGTGCGGATAAAGCACGATGCCATCGCGTTTGGCGTAGGGCAGATGTAGATGGTAATCGATGATGCCGCCATCCCAATAGGTACCTTCGGCGGCACCTTCAATATTGCGCACACCGTCGAGGATCAGCGGGATCGATCCAGACGCGATCAATGCGTCGCCAAAATTTGTCTCGGTGAGTCGCGCGTAGTTAGTGCGGAAGGGGTCGAACTGACCGCTGCCAGCGGTGATAACTGCCGACGTATCGCCAGCAAACAGCGGCGTTGCATCGGCTCCCGTATAGAACCAAGTTCGGTCAAGAAAGTGCCGCAAATGTTTTCTGCCGACCGCGTTTGCCAGCGCCGCGAGGGCATAACCGGCATGGGTGCGGCCCCGCTGTTCACGTGCAAGGATGTGTTTGCCACGTACGGCCAACACGTGCAGTCGATAGTGCGGATGCGTCAACACTTCTGCGATGTGACCCTCAAACAGATTGTTGATGAGATCGCGCGCATACGCGGTGATGTAGGCGGCGCTCACCTTGCGCGGATATTCTTGCTGGCTGTAGGCGCCGGCAAACCCGGCGAGTGCAGCGCGCGTTTCGGCGGCAGAAAAAATCCCATTGCGCGTACCGCGGCAAACAGCGCCGAACCGCCACGCACCGATCGAGGCACCAATTAAGTCAATCGGCGTGCTGCGTTTGTCAAAACCCTGCGGCAACCATTCCGCAAATAGCCACTCATCGAGTTTGGCTAATCCGAGTCCTTTGGGCCCGCCGGCCGCTCCCGGCACAATTGTAATGTCCTGCGGATTCAGACCGTGCTGGCGAATGTGTTCGATCGCCTTGTTGCCTGCTTGCAGTATCAGGGAGCTCATAACGTTAAATGTCTTGCGACGCGTGTGTCGTGAAACCCGAGCATCCCGCGCAATACTTCCTGTGGCGCTTCGATCTGTGGATAGTGGCCGATGCCATTGAGCAACATGACGTCGGCTCCAGGCACTAACTGCGAATAGAGTTCAGCCATATGGCGGCCAGACACGGGGTCATCAGCGCCGTTAATTAGCCGCAGCGGAATGTTGTCGTTGCGCGCTTTGGTCATTGCGCCCACCCAACGCGGACGATACTGTTTACGTTCCGGCATATACCCGACTAGCTTTGGCATGATGCGGATGCCGTCGTTCTCAACCATCATCGACCACATCGCCTCCAATTCAGCGCGCGTAGGCGGGGTTGCGGCACCGAAGATCGACGTCATGCTTTTGGCGAAGCGAGTAGCGTCCATTTGTTTGGCGACAATGCCCCCGAGTGGCGACAATAACAGGCGTTGCACCAGTCTTGCGCGGTGTGCCTCGGGGAATAGCCCGCCGTTCAAAAAACACACGCTTTTCAAGGCGCTCAATGCAGATCCGTCGTGCGCACGTGCCAGCAGCTCTTGTGCAACGGTATCGCCGTAGTCGTGTGCAAGGATATGAAATTCGCTAATGCCGAGTCTGGTCAACAGTGCTTCGCAAAGATTGGCTTGGTCGAGAATGCTGTAGTCGTAGCGCAGCGGCTTTGCCGAAAAGCCGTAGCCCAAGAGATCCGGGGCGATCACCTGAAAGTGCGCCGTCAGGTTTTCCCAAAGTGCATTCCAATCCCATGACGAGGTTGGAAAACCGTGCAGCAACAACAGCGTCGGCTTGCTGGCAGGCGATGCGTCCGCCGTTGAGCCTACGCTATCGGGTCGAGAACGTCGATAGAAAATGCGATGGCTGCGATGCGGAAAGTACTCGCCACGTTCGCGCCATTGTTCTGGCGAAATCCACGCTTTTGTCAAAACGCTTATGCCTCAAGTTGGTAGGGATTGGCTTTATTATCCCAACATATCGAGCGTGTGTCGGTTCGCTGTCTTGCAATCTGCACCCATTGCAAATTCATTGTTGGATTACGTCATGTCACAACTGTTTTCGTCTTTCACGCTGCGCGAGCTTACATTCAAGAACCGCGTGTTTGTTTCCCCCATGTGCCAGTATTCGTGTGTCGATGGCATGCCCAACGAGTGGCATTTGGTCCACCTCGGTACCCGCGCTATCGGTGGTGCAGCGCTGGTGATGACCGAAGCGGCGTCGGTAACACCCGAGGGGCGTATCTCTCCGGAAGATGCCGGGATTTGGAATGACGCGCAACGCGATGCGTGGAAACCAATTGCGTCATTTATCACCAATAACGGTGCGGTTCCCGCTATTCAGCTTGCTCATGCGGGACGTAAAGCGTCCACCTTTGCGCCGTGGCGCGGACGCGGCAAGGTAGATATCGCGCAGGGTGGTTGGCAAGTGGTGGGTCCTAGTGCTAACGCGTTCTCTGAGGCGTATCCCCAGCCGCATGAAATGTCGGTCGCCGAAGTGCGTGCTGTCGTCGACGCATTTGCGGCGGCGGCCAAGCGGTCGTTGGAGGCCGGATTCCAAGTGGCGGAAATTCATGCGGCGCATGGTTATCTGGCGCATCAGTTTTTGTCGCCGCTGTCGAATTTACGCACCGATCAATATGGTGGCGCATTAGAGAATCGCATGCGTTTTGCGCTTGAGGTATCCGCCGCAGTGCGCGAAATTTGGCCGAAGTCGCTGCCGCTGTTTACGCGGATATCCGCCACCGATTGGAAGGAAGGTGGCTGGGACATCGCCCAATCGATCGCCTTCGCGAAGGAATCGAAGCGGCTCGGCATTGACCTGATTGATGTGTCGTCTGGTGGCACCGCGGCGGATGCGCAGATGACCATTCGTCCAGGCTATCAGGTGCCGTTTGCACGGGCGATTCGTCAAGGTGCCGAGATTGCCACGGGAGCGGTGGGTTTGATTACCGAGGCGGTGCAGG
>JACMOJ010000276.1 GCA_014378085.1 Burkholderiales bacterium
ATGCGCGCCGCGTTCATCTCTATTGGCAGCGTACCCAAGCGACACAGGAGCTGCCGCTGATCGGGACGCGTGGCGCTTTGCACCACCGCCACGGGCATATCCGCCGGCATCCCACCTTCAAGTAACGCAATCTGAATCTCGTCGATACGCGCAACACCCATGTAAATAATCAAAGGCAGGCCGGTCGCCACCAGTGCTGCCCAGTTGGGTGCACTGGTCGAATCTTCGCCCGCGTGTCCGGTCACCAAAATCGCACCATGGCAGTAGTCGCGATGGGTTAGCGGGATGCCCATCGAAGTCGGTGCCGCAAGCCCTGCAGTGATGCCATTGATGACTTCACACGCGATGCCCGCTTCACGCAACGCCTGACATTCCTCGCCGCCCCGCCCAAAAATAAACGGGTCACCACCCTTTAGACGCACGACGAGTTTGCCTTGCAATGCTTCGTTGACCATCAGCTTTTCAATAAACGCTTGCGGTGTCGACTTGCAGCCGCCGCGTTTGCCGACAAAGATGATGCGCGCGTCAGCTTTGGCGAACTGCAACACTTCATCCGCAACCAGATCGTCAACCAACAAAACATCAGCCGACCCAATGATTCTGGCTGCTTTGATCGTCAGCAGTTCTGGATCCCCCGGCCCCGCACCGACCAGGTAGACTTTGCCGGAAATTGGTTTCATGCGGCCTCCACTTGCAATGTGGTTGGTGTTTTGCGGATCAGTGATTTCAGCTCTGGTAAACAAGAGCCACATTCCGTGCCGCATTTGAGCGTTGTTTTGAGCGCATCGAGGCGTTCGTCCCCACTGCCGGCACTCAGGCTGAGCTCGGCACAAATTGCAGCCTCTGACACATCCAGACACTGACACACCGCCCGGCTCGCTGGCGGCATGCCTATAGGCGCTTCGGCGATTGGCGAAAGCAATAGACGACGAATTTCTGCCACCGGTTTCCCGCTGAGCAGCCACGCGCGCAACCATTCACCGGATTTTGTTGCGGCGAGATCGCCGGAAAGACGTGTGGCGATCAGCCGGTTATCGGCGACAAGAATACGGCGCGCGCTGCCTCGGCGCGGATCGTCGTAACGCAACACATTCGCGCCGTCTAGCGCCATGACGCTATCCAGCCGGGACAACCAATCTGCCGATGGTGCGCCGTGGTGCGCAACACGCACCAACACACCCGGCCTGTCTCGGCCAATCAACACACAGCTCATAAACGCCACGTCCGTTTGTAATGCGCCTAGCGCATCGAGCAACGTGTTTTCATCGTCCTTGCATTCGCGAAACGCGATCATGTGCCACGAGAGTGCCGCAGCGACGACTTTGACGGCCGCATGTTTTAGCTCGGGTTGCCGAGAGAAGTTATCGAACGCAGGATTGGTGAGCGTATTGACCCCCGCGCTTTCGGCGCCGCCCAAGAATCGTTTGCCCCAGTGCATGGCCAAATACACTTGGCCCGAACGCATCGATTCACTACCTTCTGCCGCGACATAGATCGCACCACGGCGTGATTGCACCCGCACCAAGTCACCGTCTTTAAAACCGCGCCGCGCGAGGTCGTGAACATTCATCGCCAAGCGCGGCTCCGGGGCACTGCCGTAGAGCCGCGCCAAAGTGCCGGTGCGGCTCATGCCGTGCCATTGGTCGC
>JACMOJ010000277.1 GCA_014378085.1 Burkholderiales bacterium
CCCCGTCGCGTACATGGGCAAGGATTCGATGATGGCGTCGAAGTTCATCTCAAGCGGCGCGGCGCAGGCCAACGCTGACGCGCTTTTCCAGCGCGCCAAGTGCCAGCAACGAAATAGAGGTGATAGCCAAGTAGATTGCAGCCGCAGCGAGGTAGAACGTAAACGGCTCGCGGGTTGCACCGGCGGCCAATCCGGCGCTATGCATCATGTCGGTCAGCCCAATGACAGACACAATGGCTGTCGACTTGACCAGTACCAACCAGTTGTTGGTAAAGCCGGGAATCGCAAAACGCAACATCTGCGGAAAGGTAATGCGCATAAATACACGGAGCGGCGAGATGCCAAAGGCAAGCCCAGCTTCACGCTGCCCAGCGGGGATCGCCATCAGGGCACCACGAAATGTCTCCGCAAGGTAGGCTCCGAAAATAAAACCGATGGTCGCGACACCGGCGACAAACGGATTGATATCAACATAACCTTCATACCCAAGCGTCGCGGCGGCGGCATTAATGCCGATCTGCCCACCAAAAAATATCAGCAGCATCAACACCAAATCCGGCACCCCTCGCACCACCGTGGTGTAGGTGGTTGCAGTCCAGCGGATAACCGGAATACGCGACAACTTTGCAGCGGCACCAACCAAACCAAGTATGACGGCAATCACCAGCGAAGCGCCGGCGACTGCCAGTGTCGTCAGTGTGCCGTCTAGCAGCGTGGGGAGAAACCCGTGCAACATTTCCAATTATTTTTTTGTTGCGGGCGCTACGGCTGGAGCCGCGGCCATTGGGGCAGCAGCAGCCGCTGCGGTGGCTGTTGGTGCACCATACACATCAAAATCAAAGTACACATCCTGAATCTTTTTGTACGTGCCGTTCGCGCGAATTGCGACGATCGCCTTGTTGAAGTCTTCGCGTAAAGCGTTGTCGCCTTTGCGAAGTGCAATCCCCGCGCCGACACCAAAGTATTTTGGGTCGTCGTATACCGGGCCAACAAATTGGAAGTTCTTCCCTTGCGGCGTTTTCAAAAAACCCACCTGTGCGGCGATCATGTCGAGCACGGCGGCATCAACGCGGCCCGAAGCGAGGTCAAGAAACACTTCGTCTTGCTTGGTATACCGAACAATATCCGCAGTCTTAAAGTTCTCACCAACAAAACGATCGTGGGTCGTGGAGCGCTGCACACCAACCCGTTTGCCCTTCAATCCCGCAGTCGTAATCTCCAGCGAAACGCCTTTTTTCACCACAAACTGTGCAGGGGTCTTGTAGTACTTGTTGGTGAAATCGACAGCTTTTTTGCGCTCGTCGGTGATCGACATCGAGGCAATCACCGCATCAATCTTGCGGCTGTTTAAAGCGGGAATCATGCCGTCAAATGCCAGTTGCACCATGACACACTCCACCTTCATTTGTGCACACAGCGCGTTGGCGATATCGATGTCAAAACCTTTCAACTTGCCACTCTTGTCGATTTCACTAAATGGCGGGTAGGCACCTTCCACACCTAACCGTACTTTCTTGGGTTGCGCATCAGCGGAAACACTAACGCCGCCCAACACGGCGACTGACACCGCGATAATGATTCCACGCAAAAAAATATTCATTTGACATTCTCCAATTTGGATGTCGCCGCAGAAGTCCCGCTGGGCAAGAGTGGTGAGCGCATATTTTCGCCTGCTTTCTCTCTGCCTGCCGAAGCCAGCGGGACATATAGCGGTTTTGCCATCTGTACCGGAACGATATCCAAGCCCATACGCAAGATGCTGTAGTCCTCGCTACCGAGTTTGGACGTAAAGTAGCCGAGTGTCGCAGCGGTTTTAAATAGACGAAATTCAAAGCCAATATCTTCACCCTCGTCAGCTGCGGTCGCCACCTTTGCCACGGCGCGACCGGCTGAGAACGCGATGCCACGTGATTCCGACGCTGGACTATCGAGCAATTCGCTCATCGCAAAGAGCACTGTGTTGTCACCCAGCATATCCGCATAAAAGCGAACGCGGTTGTTGTAGGGCTTGAAGTCAGACTGCGTGTGATCCAGCTTCTTGCCAGCCAGCTTAATAGCGGATGGCGTCACAGCGCCGCTTGCAAGATTCATGCGATCACCGCGATCAAGCCAAGTGATTGCGGCGTTCGACACGCTAAGCGGTTTGACGCTTGTCCCTTTTGCGCCACGCAGATCAACTAGCAACACCCCGCGCCCGCCGATTGCTTCAAGATCATTGCCACGAATGATGGCCGCACTATTTTCTTCGACGCCCAAACCCAACTTAATGTCTTGCTGCGCCATCACCGCGACCATGCGGCCGATGCGACCACGCTTGAGAAAATGTTGATCGACAAACACGCCGGGGCCAGCAAACCCAAGTCCGCGATCAATCTCGCTTCCCCACTTCGCGCCGCGCCGCATCACGGTGAGGATGTCGGGGGGTTCGCGAAACATGGTTTCAGACATGATCGCCGCGCCGGCACTCGATCCCGCCACGACGCCGCCGCGGTGGAACAAACGCCAAATGGCGTCGAGCATCGGTGTAGGTTTGCCATCGGCGTTATATAGCGCTGAGGTGATGCGTTCTTGCGCGC
The DNA here is from genome assembly GCA_014378085.1 of Burkholderiales bacterium. Next base: position 2,577 of record JACMOJ010000277.1, read on the forward strand.
CGCCAGCAAAATAAACGCCACTCGCGCCGTCAATCGAGGCGATCCACTTGGCGTCAGCCACTACGGCGCGTATGTCGAACCCTTTTAATTTATCCGAGAGCGGGATCATTTCTGCTCTCGCACCCTGCTTCTGCAAAGACTCAATGAGACTTTTTGCCGACTGCTCTGGCTCACCTGAGGCGGTCGGGAACACGAGCCACTTTGCGCCCGGCCCGCCGCTCAAGCTCACGATTCGACCCCAAACATCAGCGTTATCAGCCTTGAGCGCCCCGCCAATCGCCACCACAATGCCTTTGGTCGTTTCCGTCGCGCCGACCGAGATCGGCAGCCCGAAGACGAGAAACCCCCACACCAATAAGGACAGCTGAAACATGTGGCGACGCAATGTGAGGCCGGTAGTCGAGCCTATAGGAAGGGATAACGGACGAGTAGATTTCACGACGGCTGAAAGACTAGTGGGGAGAAATGGATATTGACACATCACTGCGTGTGGCCATCTGTCCCGCGCTTCCAAACTCCCGCAAGTTGTAACCGATGGTCGCATTGTTGTAAGCGCCCCATCCGATTGGAGTCCCGCATGCCTTGTTTTAGGAATTGGCAATTGGGTCAGATTCATGAAAATGGCGACAACCCGTTTTCAACTTTGCGACGCCAAGTTGTCACCAAGCGACGGACGCCCATCCCAGGGCTTTCTTTCCCTTTCATGATGGCTAGACTGCACGGGTCAAAAAAGGAAAGCCCCGTCCGGCCCGATTTAGCGCAGCTACCGGCGACCCGGCGGGAGCCGATCTTTCCAAAAATATGCAGTCGCCATACACCGCTTCCTTTTTCTAGCACCCTAGTTTCACCAAACTTGTCCACCACGGAGACCACCCAGATGAAACAACCGTACTTTGTTTTAAAGCCTTGCGCCCTAGCGGTCGCAGCGGCCCTCGTGTCGATCCATGCCGTCGCCCAGACGCCAGCACCGGCTCCTGCACTTGCACCGGCAGTGAAGGCAGAAAAAATTGAGGTGACGGGTTCGTCGATTAAACGCATTGAGGGCGAATCTGCACTCCCGGTGGAAACGATCACGCGTGAAGACATTGATAAAGTTGGTGTGACCACTGCCGCCGAATTGCTGCAAAAAATTACCTCCAACGTCGGTGCCCTAACCGACGGCGCCAGTATCAGCGACCAGTCCGGCGCGCAGCGCGGTTTCAACGGTGCCAACCTGCGAGGTCTAGGCGTATCCAGCACGCTAGTGCTGCTAAACGGCCGTCGTCTGGCCAACTTCGCCAGCCCCGGGGATAACGCCGGTGTGGACCTGAATAACATCCCGTCCGGTGCGATCGAGCGCGTTGAAGTGCTAAAGGATGGCGCTTCGGCTATCTACGGGACTGACGCGATGGGCGGCGTGATCAACTTCATTACCCGCAAAGACTATCAGGGCGGTGACATCCGTCTTTACGCGCTGAATACCCAGCAAGGTGGCGCGGGCAAGACCACCGTGAGTGCCTCAGCCGGGTATGGTGAGCTGAACAAAGATGGGTTTA
>JACMOJ010000278.1 GCA_014378085.1 Burkholderiales bacterium
CCAAATGAAGGCGCCAAGGCGTCGATGATGAGGGAGAGCACAAACACAGCCACAAACGTCATCACAAAGGTAAAAATGGCAATACCGATGCCGGCGAAAATGGGGGTGCGATAGGTGCCTACAAATGGCAGGGTGTGACCGATCACCGAACCGCCGATAAACGCGGCCACCGGGCCGATAATCGCGAGCGGCGCGACGTAACCGGTCATCAGGCCGCTGGTCGTCGTGGTTTCACCCGCGATAACGGGCCACTCTGTTTTTGGCGAAATGCAGATGTTCTTAGCGCGATCTACGAGACCCATGATGTTTCCCTCACGATGGTTGAAGGCAATACTTTAAGCGCTTGCGTGTGTCATTGTCGAGACACGGTTCAAGTCAACGCAAATGTTGGATTACCCGCCTCGCCACCGACGCGGAAAATACCAGGCCCATGTGTCCGATTGCGGCAACCGGCACATTCTCAGCCCACACCAGCACGCTCGACTCGGGTGGATAGACAAGATCGTCGTTCAGCGTGTAAATCGACAGAGTTGTAGGCGGCTTGCGGCCATGTTTCGCGGCCAGCAAGGCTTCGCTATTTGCAAGGCACTTCAGCCACTCGCTTTGGTCGCACATCTGGTTTGCGTTGACGCCAAATCCCAGCTGCGCAAGTCTGGTGCCCTGATGCGGCGAGCCCAGCGTCACCAGCTTTGTGACGCGCGCGACCGTCGCCTGTGCCAGATAGGCGCGCACCAGCAAACCGCCCATGCTGTGAGCGACAATCATCACCTCGCTAGCGCCGGTTTGTTGGCAGACCACCTCGATCTTTGCATCGAGCTTGGAGACCAAGGTATCGATGCCGCCAAACAACGGTTCGAGCGTGACCGCGTAAATCGGCCCTAGACCTGCCGCCGCCAGCGTGCGCCGGAACGTCACCCAAAGTCCACGATTGCACACATAGCCATGTACAAGCAGGATCGGTACACCGCTACCGGCACCACAGGGATCGGCACCAACAGCCAACTGGGGAAACGGCTGGCTCCAATTGAAGCAATTGAAACGCGCTGCGAACTCGTTGGCCAACGCGGACATGCTATTACCCAAGGGCAACACCCGACCATCGCGCCATCGAAGAAAACTGGTCACAGTGAAACTGCCGAGTGCGTGACTAAGCCGCCATAGAAGCGCAAGCATCAACAGTATCGCGACGATCAGCGCAATACTCATTCCGCGCTCCGAGAGAAACCGCCCAAGCCAAACGTAGAGCGCAAATTCGAACAGCAATGCCGTTAGCAAAATGACTTGTAGCATCAGAATGGCGCCAACCACTTTAACAACCACAGCGTTGCCATGCCGGTCATGAGCGTACCAAACGTACTCTTGGTCCTTAGCGCAACGGCAGCAGCAAGTGTGGCCGCAATGATCTGGTAAATATTCACGACATATCCGGGCGCCAAATCGCGAAACAACCCACCGGGCACAATCAACGCGGGTAGCACGGCAGCCGCCACAAACTTCAGGCCGCCATTGAGCCATGCAGGCACTTCGGTATCCGGCGGCAGCACGATAAAAGAGGCGCGGATTGCGAGGGTGACCAAGCCGCAAAATATGACGGTCAACCAAATGCCGGTACCGTTCATGCTTTCCCTCCAGTATTTGCCTTGGTGCGCACAGCAGCCCCGCGCTCAGCCAGTACGCCGGCGAAGATGCCGGTGAGTGCTGCCGCAACCAAGCCAAGCTTGAGCGGCAATACGGTACAAAACGCCGCCGCCACGCCCGCCGCAATTGCCGCCGCCCAGTGGCTACCTGTTCGCAGCGCGGGTAATACCAACGCAAGAAACACCAGCGGAATGGCAAATTCCAGTGACCACTTCGCCGGCACCAGCGTTCCCGCAAAAACGCCGATGGCAACGCTTGCCTGCCAGATACACCACATGGCTCCCGTGACACCGAAATAGTACGCATCGACATGCGCCGGTACATGGCGTTTGTCAAACTTGGTCGTCAGCAACGCGAAAGCATGATCCGTGAGAAGGTAAGCAAATAGCCACTTTCGCAATGTCGGCGTCTTTCGGAAGTACGGCGCACTCGCCGCGCTGTACATCATCATGCGCAGATTCACCACCAGCACTGTGAGCACGATGATCCCGCCTGGCGCGTGTTGTGCGAGCAACGAAATCGCCGCAAGTTGGGCGGCGCCAGCGAACATGATGACTGACATCGCCATGCTGAGCCATGGATCGACGCCAGCAGTGATCGCGGCCGCGCCGGTAATCATCCCGAACGGAATGTTGCCAAGGATAAACGGCACCTGATCTCGCAGGCCTTGAATAAAAGCAGAACGAGCGGATTGCATTGGTTGGGCGGTCGGTGGCCGCGTGGTGTTTTAGTTGCCCAATTTTAACCGGTAGCGAGAGCGCGAATTGAGCGCGGCATGCGACAATTCGCGCATGATCCTCTACGCCCTTACCGTATTCGTCTCGGCTTTCCTGTTGTTTCTGGTGCAGCCGGTGATCGCCAAGCAAATCCTGCCATGGTTTGGCGGTTCGGCAGCCGTGTGGACGACATGCTTGGTCTTTTTCCAGTGCATGTTGCTGGCCGGTTATTTCTATGCCGACTGGACGACTAAAAAACTCACACCAAAGCGTCAGGCGCTGCTGCACATGGCGCTCATCGTAGTGGCGATTGCGATGTTGCCGATCATCCCGGACCCCAGTTGGAAACCGACGGGCGAAGAAGCGCCAAGCTTGCGCATTCTGCTGTTGCTGGGGGCCACCATCGGGCTCCCCTATTTCCTGATTTCAACCACCAGCCCGCTGATACAAGTGTGGTTCAGCAAACGCTATCCGGGTGCCAGTCCCTATCGCCTTTTCGCACTATCAAATCTGGCATCAATGATTGCGCTGCTGGGCTATCCCTTCCTCTTCGAACCGTGGATCGCAACGCAGCAACAGGCAATAGGATGGTCATTCGGATTTGGCGTGTTCGCGGTGCTGATTGCCGCGTCGGCCTGGTTTGGCTTGTACGGACGCGGCGGCGAGCCCGAGAACATCGCAGCCGTTGAGCCGTCACCGGATGCGGCTGAAATCATCAACCCACCAGCACGCCGCGACAAACTCACCTGGATTGCACTCTCGGCGTTAG
>JACMOJ010000279.1 GCA_014378085.1 Burkholderiales bacterium
CGACTACCCGTAGCGGGGCTACAATTGGCGGCGCGTCGATTGGCGGAGTGGAGGCGCGTGCGGTGGTGGGTGCGGACGCAACCCGCATCACCACGCTGCAGGTCGCGGTACCGACGCGCCCAGACGAAACATTCGGGGGGTTTGTTGCATCACAGCGCTTGACCAGCAACGGCTATCGCGACCATAGCCGTGTCGAGCGGGAGCAGACCTACGCGAAGCTGGTGTTGGGCGTGTCGGCAATGTCATCACTCACGTTTACCGCGAACGCCATAGATCAACCTGACACGCAAGATCCGCTCGGGCTGACGCGTGCGCAGTTCGACGCCGCCCCTCGGCAAGTGGCGTCGGTCGCCACCCAATTCAACACCCGCAAGTCGATACGCCACCGTCAAGCGGGCTTGGTTTGGGATTCACGCCTGGCGGGGCTTGATGTGAAGGCGATTGTTTACGGTGGTACACGCGAGGTGGTGCAGTATCTCGCTACACCGTTGAGCGCGCAGGCGGCGGCGTCGAGCGCGGGTGGGGTAGTAGATTTTGATCGGACGTTCGGTGGGGCTGGCTTACGGCTAGCCAATACGAGCGGGCCGCTGACGTGGGCGCTGGGTGTTGACACCGATCGCGCGACGGACGAGCGCAAAGGCTTTGAGAATTTTATTTCGCGTGGAACCGCAAACGTGAACGAACTCGGTGTACGGGGAATTCTCCGGCGCGATGAAACCGGCCGCCAGCGAGCCAATGATGTGTTTGCGCAGGCCAACTTCGCCTTCGATGAGCGCATCTCGATGCAGGTCGGATTGCGGCGTAGTGAAGTGAGTTTTGAGATTGCGGATCGTTACGTTCGTGCCGGTAACGCTGACGATTCTGGTGCCGTCCGATTTTCTGCATTGACACCTGCGTTGGGATTGTCAGCCCGGATCGATCAATGGTCATCAATTTATGTGTCAGCCTCGCGCGGTTTTGAAACGCCGACCAACGCGGAGCTGGCCTACCGACCGGATCAAGCGGCAGGGCCAAACTTTTCGTTGCGCGCCAGCAAGTCCAAACAAGTGGAAGCAGGCTTCAAGTGGATCAATGAGACCTTGTCGCTAAAAACAGCGGCGTTTGTGATTCGTTCGCAAGATGAAATCGTGCAAGCGAGTTCGGTTGGCGGCCGCGCGACGTTTCAAAATGCCGCGTCGACGAATCGGCGCGGATTTGAGGTTAGCGTTGATTGGAAACCTACCACGGCAGTTTCGGCGACCGCCGCATTGACAGCAATTCGCGCCGAGGTGGGCCAGGGTTATCTGGCAGGTGGCAGATCGGTCGCGGTCGGCAACACCATGCCGGCCGTGCCACGCGGCAATTTGTTTGTAGCACTGCGCTGGCATCCCGCCGGTCGCGGTAGCGACGGTCTCTCCATCACCGCGGACGTTACCGCACGCACACGCATGGCGGCGGATGACGCTAACACGACCTATGCAGCGGGATATGCAGCGTTGGGATTGGACTTGCGCTACCGCTGGCAGGCAATCGTGCGAACGGGGCAGGCCGGATCATCCATCGAGATCGACACGTTCTTGCGCGGCGATAACCTAGCTGATGCAAAATATGCCGGAAGTATCATCGTTAATGATGCCAATTCACGTTTTTTTGAAAGTGCGCCGGGTCGTCGCGTGATGGTGGGTGTCACCGCCGCAATTCGCTTTTAACGATGTGCGCTAACGTTTTCCCATTGTTCCCCTATTTCGTTTTCCCAGTGTTTCTCCATTTTTTTGTTTCCACGAAAGCCAATATGAATTTTTCCCGTTCCCGTTCCCGTTCCCGTTCCCGTTCCCGTTTACGTTTACGTCAACCTCGTAGCGTGTATGTTTCGCTTGCTCTCCCACTTGCACTCGCCCTTTGCGTTGCCACCTCCGCGCCGGCTTTCGCGCAAAAATCCAAGTCGCTTTCAACGGCCGATTACAAGGTCAACGTTGTGACCGTCGTTGACGGCCTTAAGAACCCTTGGGCAGTCGCGTTTCTACCAGATGGCCGCATGCTCGTGACCGAGCGGCGCGGTACGTTGCGCCTGGTCGATGGTGGCAAGCTGGTGGAGAAAGCCGTAGAGGGATTGCCAAAGGTCACCGAGTTTGGGCAGGGCGGCTTGCTCGATGTTGTGCTCCATCCAAAGTACGCTGAGAACGGCTGGATCTATTGGACGTATAACGCTACCGAAAGCGGACTGCACGGAACGGAGCTTGCGCGCGGCAAACTGGGAGGCAGCAAAGACGCGCCAACCATGACGGACGTGCAGGTGCTGTTCAAAATGGCGCCGAAGTCTGACCGCGGCTTTCATTTTGGCTCGCGGATTGTGTTCGACCGCGAAGGCTACGTGTTTGTCACGTTTGGTGACCGTGGCGACAGCCCCGCCAAAGGGGCTGCACAGCGCGCCCAGCAGCTAAACGACCACGCGGGGAAGTCGATCCGTTTGTTTGATGATGGGCGCGTGCCGCCGGACAATCCATTTGTGAAAACCAAGGATGCAAAACCGGAAATTTTCACTCTGGGTAATCGCAACATGCAGGGTGCGGCGCTTAACCCGACCAGCGGCAAGCTATGGACGCACGAGCACGGCCCGCAAGGTGGCGATGAAGTGAACATCATGGTGGGTGGTACTAACTACGGCTGGCCGGTAATTACCTATGGCGTGAATTACGGCGTGGGTACCAAGATTGGCGAGGGCACTGAAAAAGCCGGCATGGCGCAGCCACTCATTTATTGGGTGCCCTCGATTGCTGCTTCCGGGATGGCATTTGTCGGCAGCAACGGCAACGGTGGTGTGCAACCAACGAACTTTCCAAAATGGAAGGGTAACGCGCTGGTTGGCGGCTTGGCCGGGCAGCTGGTGGTTCGTTTGACCCTCGACGGTGATAAGGTCGTGGCGCAAGAGCGGATGTTTGTCAACGAGCTCGGCCGCATCCGCGACGTGCGCAATGGTCCGGACGGAAACATCTATTTGCTGACCGATGCGACCGACGGCGCGCTGTTGCGCGTCGAACTCGCAAAGTAACGGCTCCGCGAACGTAGAAGCAGAGGCAATTAAGACAACGACGCCAACGACGCCAACGACGCCAACTACGCCAAGTAAGCCAAGTAAGCCACTAAGCCATGAAGCCGATTCGTGTTTGGGATTTGCCCGTCCGCCTATTCCACTGGCTGCTCGTGCTGTCCATTGCCGGCTTATTTCTGACCCAAGAGCTGGGCGGCAATTGGATGGAGTGGCACAAGCGGCTGGGCTTCTTTGTAATTGGGCTGATCCTGTTTCGGCTGATGTGGGGGGTGGTTGGTAATCAGCACGCGAGGTTTCTGAGTTTTGTTCGCGGACCGTCGACCGTATTGGCCTACATGCGCGAGATGAAGAACCCGGAGGCCAAACGTTACCTTGGGCACAATCCGATGGGGGCATTATCGGTGGTCGCGTTTCTCGTTGTGATTGGTTTTCAAGCCGCGTCCGGACTATTTGCCGACGACGACATCATGATGAGTGGCCCTTATGCAAATGCTGTGAGCAAAGAAATCAGCGATCTGCTCACCAAGATCCACAAGATCAACTCGAATGTGATCATTGGCCTCGTGGTGTTGCACCTCGTCGCGGTTGGCTTCTACTTCTTCATCAAACGAGACAATCTGGTGAAGCCAATGATTACGGGGCAAAAGTCTAGTGTTGACGGGCAGTTTGAGCCGTTTTTACCCGAAGATGCCCGCCCTGTATGGCTCTCTTGGTTTTGTGTAATCGTTGCCACGGGAATCACGACCGCCATTGCAACGCGCTGGTTTGGCTGATCGACAGGCAGTTAACGCAACTGATGGATGCAATATAGGCTGGATATTCTGCAACTTGCGTGCCCGAGTGCGCACTTGGTCACTTCGTCGTTTGTGTTGGGCGGATTCATCCCCATCATGTACTACATCCGCAGCAGCAATGACGCTTTCGCGCTCGCGGTTGCGTCACCCACAACCCGCAACAGGAGGCAGCATGAACTGGGCCGAACAACTCGAGAAACTGCAGCAACTTCACCAACAGGGCGCGTTGACCGATGAGGAATATAGCGCTGCAAAGGCACGCGTGATCCGCGACCTCGGCCCAGGACCTGCACCGGCTGCGCAGGCAGCACGCGCGGCGATTGAACAATCGCAGTCTGCCATCCAGCAGCTAAAGCGCTCACTGACGGATCGTTGGCTGGGCGGTGTTGCGGGAGGACTCTCACAGGCGACCAACATTCCAACTTGGGCATGGCGCATTCTGTTCATCCTGGCCGCCTTCCTGCACGGCCTCGGCATTTTGATGTATGCGTTGCTGTGGATCTTTGTGCCACTTGAGCGGCCGATGGTAATGATTGCGGCGGCGGCACCCATCGCGCCCACAGCTGCCGCACCTGGTCCACCACCCGGTCCACCGCCGGTGCCGCCAGCGGGCTAGTGTGTTTAGTTCGAGATCGTTAAATCCTCCGCTCGCCGCCTGACGACGGCTCTCGACACCCCTTTAAAAAGGGCGGACGCAGAAAACCCCCCGCTCGCAGTCAAACGACGGCTCACCGCCCCCTTTGCTAAAGAGGGCAAGCTCGCGAAGCGACGTTGGGGGATTTGCGGTTGTTGAACAACGGCATTGAAAACAAAAAAGGAGATTGGCATTGCCAATCTCCTTTTTTTATTGCCTATTTTCCAATCGCCGCGCCCGTAACAGTCTTGCGAACTAGCGCTTGGACAACGACGTCATTTATTGCGGTAGTCGTCGTGACATGCCTTGCAGGAAGCGCCGGTCGCACCGAATTGTTTTTTGATGTCGTCGAGGCTACCCGTCTTGGCAATGGCCGCCAATTTGGTCGTCTCTTCATTCATCTTCATCATCTTAGCTTTAAAGTCATCGGCTTTTGACCAAACTTCTGGCTTAGCCTTGGTGGGCGCGCCCGCATCGGTGCCAGGCCCAAAGCCTTCAAATGGCATGGCGGAAACCGCTGCCACGTTTGCAGCGCGTTTGGCAAAGCCCTCTTTGTCATAAGGTATGCGACCCTGCACCATGGCAGCCATTGGGCCGAAATTCCAGCCGATGACTTTGAACGCACCCTGACGATACAGAATCGCGTCTTCAGGTTTTGCTTGTGCAAATGCATCAGCGGCGGCGAGTGTGGCAACTGCGACGAAAACTGCAGCGGCGATCTTAAACATAAGGACCCTCTCATAGGAAGTGGAACAGCGGTTTGCGGCGATAGTCAACTTACAGAGTTTAGCGACAAAACCTTAGAGTGCAAGCCTATCAATTGGCCCCGCCCACCTCATGGTGCAACTGCATCCGCCCAACAATTCGGCGTTTCATACAGGCGCACGCGGGACAGGGTGAGTTCATGACCAAACCGATCACGGTAGGCATGCGCAAGAATTTGAAACGCGGCGGCAACCAAGTTTTCGGCGGTCGGCACGTCGTCGAGAACAACCGTTTTGTGGTCGGGAATCATCGCGAGAAAATCGCGCATGATGGTGTCGCCTTTCCACACCAAAAACGCGTGGTCCCAGACCCCAACGAGTTTTTCGTTGGCAATCGCCTTGATATCACCAAAGTCCATCACCATGCCGTCGTCAGACGCACCTTCTTCATGCACCAAGTCGGCTGTTAGCGTGATTTCGATCGCGTAGCGATGCCCGTGGATATTGCGGCACTGGCTCTTGTGATTGGGCAGCCGATGGCCGGCGTCAAACTCTAGGCGGCGGGTGACGGTGATCTTTTGGTCAGTTCTCATAGGTTGGCAGTATAAGGGAGCGACCCAGCAACGAGCGACCTAGCAACGAGCGATCCAGCAGCCCCATCAGCCCCATCAGCCCCATTTAGCCCGCTGTTTCCCACATCTGGGATTGGCCTTGCCGCTGCCGAACCGCTAAAATAAAGCCTTGTCCTGAAGCGCAAGTCATCGACTCACCAACGCAACTCCTATGTCACTCATCATCCAAAAATATGGCGGCACGTCAATGGGCTCACCCGAGCGCATCCGCGAAGTCGCCAAACGTGTCGCGCATTACCACGCACAGGGCCATCAGTTGGTGGTTGTGCCGTCCGCGATGTCGGGTGAGACCAACCGGCTGCTAGGTCTTGCCAAACAGCTGTCTGACGACCCATCCGGCCGCGAGCTCGATGTGATTGCGTCTACTGGTGAGCAGGTGTCGGTCGGCTTGTTGGCGCTGGCGTTGCAAAGCTTGGGGCTCAAAGCGAAGAGTTACACCGGTTGGCAGGTGAAGATC
>JACMOJ010000280.1 GCA_014378085.1 Burkholderiales bacterium
TTACGGTCAACTGTGTCGCGCCGGGCTTTATTGAAACGGACATGACCAAGTCCCTATCAGAGGAGCAGGTGACCAAGCTGGTTGGGAATGTTCCGTTAGGGCGCTTTGGCCAACCGGACGATATTGCCGAGGCCGTCGTGTTTCTTGCCTCCCCGCAGGCCTCCTACATCACTGGCAACACGATTCACGTCAACGGCGGCATGCACATGGAGTAATCTGGCAGCTTGGCAGACAAAAAAGCAGTCAAATTTAGTATCGCGCGGTGTTTTGCGGTTTTGGTAAAATAATGCAGTTCAATCTTTAAAGGAAGTAGCACATGGATAACATCGAAGCGCGCGTTAAAAAGATCGTCGCAGAGCAACTCGGCGTCGCAGAGGCCGAGATCAAAAACGACTCATCGTTTGTCGAAGATCTTGGCGCTGACTCGCTGGACAACGTTGAACTGGTGATGGCACTCGAGGAAGAGTTCGAAACTGAGATTCCCGATGAGGCGGCTGAAAAGATCACCAACGTCCAGCAAGCAATCGACTACGTATCCGCTAACCAGAAGAAGTAACGGTTTTGCGGCGCATTGCAGGCTGTCGATCGACACCGGTCGGCAGCTTTTTTATTGGCCGCACGATGTGTAGATTTTCATCGGACTTCAAAAATTACCATCAGGTTTGATTATGAGTAAGCGCAGGGTCGTCATTACGGGTTTGGGGATCGTCTCGCCGGTCGGCAACACGGTTGCCACCGCTTGGGACAATATCGTCAATGGCCGTGGCGGGATCGGCCCCATCACGCGATTTGATGCTGCAGTACTGCCCACGCGCTTTGCGGCTGAGGTAAAAGGCTTTAACGCGGCGGACTGGATGTCGCCCAAAGAAGTGCGCCGTATGGATACGTTTATTCACTTCGGTCTCGCCGCCACCAAAATGGCGTTGGATAATTCGGGCATTGTGGTTGATGATTCCAACGCGCATCGTATTGGTGTGAACGTTGGCTCAGGCATTGGCGGCCTGCCGATGATCGAAGACAACATCCGCGAAATGATCGACAAAGGCCCACGTCGGCTGTCGCCATTTTTTGTGCCCGGTTCGATTATTAACATGGTGGCCGGATTGATCTCCATCCAGTACGGTGTTAAGGGGCCAAACGTCTCCATGGTTTCTGCCTGTACGACGGCGACGCATTGCATCGGCGACGCCGGCCGTATGATTGAGTATGGCGACGCCGACATTATGATTGCCGGTGGCGCAGAAGCCACCATTTGTATGTCGGGTATCGGTGGGTTTTGTTCGGTGAAGGCGCTTTCCGAACGCAATGATTCACCGGAGACGGCGAGCCGACCGTTTGACCGAGACCGCGATGGGTTTGTACTCGGCGAGGGTGCCGGTATCTTGATTTTGGAAGAGTACGAACATGCAAAAGCGAGGGGTGCCCGAATCTACGGTGAACTCGCTGCGATGGGGATGAGCGCCGATGCGAACCACATTACTGCGCCAAGTATGGACGGCCCACGCCGAGGCATGCTGGCTGCGCTGCATAATGCCGGCATCAATGGTGACGAGGTTCAGTATGTGAATGCTCATGGTACGTCCACACCACTCGGTGACAAGAATGAAACCGCAGCCGTGAAGGCGGCGTTTGGTGAGCACGCGAAGAAGCTCGTCGTCAACTCGACGAAGTCAATGACGGGCCACCTGCTGGGCGCTGCTGGCGGCATCGAAGCAGTGTTCACGGCGCTCGCGATTTACAATCAAATTTCGCCGCCAACAATCAATATTTTTAATCAAGATCCAGAGTGTGATCTCGACTACTGCGCAAACGTGGCGCGCGACATGAAGATTAATATTGCGCTGTCGAACTCGTTTGGTTTTGGCGGGACTAACGGTACCCTCGTTGTTAAGAAGCTACGATAGGTCTGCAGTGGCCAACACATTCTCAAAAGGAAACTGATGGCGCGTGTCATCGCCATATTATTGTTCGTCCTTTCGGTGGCGGCGATTGCCATTGGCAGCGCCGGCATACGCTTTTCGAGATTGCCGCTCGATTTGCCGACCGTGCCGTTTGATTTCACGGTAGAGAAGGGCCTTTCGCTGAAGGCCGTTTCGCAGAAGCTGGCTGACGCCGGCCTGTTGTCTGAGCCATATAGTCTCTGGGTATTAGGTCGTCTGACGGACGAGGCATCGAAAATTCAGGCTGGACGTTATCGACTTGTCGAACCCATTTCGCCCATGGAGCTGCTGCAGAAATTGGTTGATGGGAATGTGCTAAAGGTCGGTGTGACCTTTGTCGAAGGCGTGACATTTCGCGATATGCGGGCCTCGCTTGAGGCAAATCCCGACATCCGTGTCACGTTGAAGAGCATGAGCAACAAGGACGTGTTAAAAAAGTTGGCTGCACCGGAGACCAATCCGGAGGGACTGTTCTTCCCAGACACGTACCAGTTCTCGCCGGGAACGAGTGACCTTGACATTCTGCGGGCGAGCTATCAAGCCATGCAAAAAAGGCTGGCGCAAGCCTGGCAAGAACGCGCACAGGGTCTGCCGTATCGCTCGCCGTACGAGGCGCTCATCATGGCCTCAATTATCGAAAAGGAAACCGGTCGCGCAGACGAGCGTCCGGAGATCGCCGGTGTGTTCGTCAATCGATTACGGCGGCCGATGCGCCTACAGACGGATCCGACCGTCATTTACGGATTGGGTGAAAATTTTGATGGCAATATCCGCCGTCGCGATCTTACCAACGACACCCCGTACAACACATATACACGCGACGGCCTGCCGCCAACGCCGATTGCGATGCCGGGTCTGGCGTCCATCAAAGCGGCGTTGAACCCTGCAACCACCGATAAGATTTATTTTGTGGCGACGGGAAACGGTGACGGATCGCATGTGTTTTCTCGTACGCTCGATGAACACAATCGCGCTGTCGCGAAGTACCAGTTGGGGCGCTGATCGTGTCGTCAGTCGCGGGAAAGTTCATCACCTTTGAGGGTATTGACGGTGCCGGCAAGTCGTCGCATGTCGCTTTTATCACCCAGTATTTGCGTGAGCATGGTGTCGAGGTCATCGCGACCCGCGAGCCGGGCGGCACGCCGCTCGGTGAGACGCTGCGTAACATCGTACTGAACGAAAAAATGCATGGCGACACCGAGGCGTTGTTGGTGTTCGCGAGCCGCAGGGAACACTTGGCCGCGGTAATTGAGCCGGCACTTGCGCGTGGTGCGTGGGTGGTGTGTGATCGATTTACCGATTCGACCTACGCTTATCAATGTGGTGGTCGTGGGCTTGATCCTAGTCGTGTTGCGCCACTGGAGCAATTTGTGCACGGTCACCTCCAGCCCGATCTCACGCTGCTGTTTGATGCGCCGGTAAATGTTGCACGCGGAAGGTTGGATCGAAGCACCTCGAACCCTGATAAATTTGAACGTGAGCAGGGCGAATTCTTTACGCGGGTTCGCCAGGTCTATCTGGATCGTGCAGCGCAATTTTCAGAGCGCATCACCATCGTGGATTCGGCGCAGTCGATTGAGGCGATTCAAAATGGGCTACGTGTTCACCTCCAACGACTTTTCGGCTAAGCAATCGCCGCATGATTGACATCTTGCCCTGGCAACAACAACCGCTCGCGGAACTGATCGCACGTGGTGACAAACTGCCGCACGCCTTACTCATCCACGGTCGCAGCGGTGTTGGCAAGATCGAGTTTGCGCGGGCACTTGCGCAGTCGTTGCTGTGTGAGGCACCGCAGGACGGCATCGCGTGTGGTCAGTGTCCTGCCTGCGGTTGGTTTCGAGACGGCAACCATCCGGATTTTCGTCAGCTGATGCCGGAGTCGATGGCAGACGAGGTGTCGGCCGACGACGCTGCGGCGGAGAGCGACGACAAAGACAAAAAAAAGAGCCGCGAAATTAAGATTGACCAGATCCGTGCGATTGCCGACTTCATGATGCTGTCCACGCACCGCGACGGATACCGGGTGTTGTTGATTCATCCTGCGGAAGCAATGAACATGGCCGCGGCTAATGCGCTACTGAAGACGCTTGAAGAGCCAGCCGCGCGATCAGTCATTTTGCTGGTCAGTGACCAACTTGGGCGCCTACTCGCCACCATTCGTAGCCGTTGCCAGCGGGTGCTGGTGCCAGCACCTGATACCAA
>JACMOJ010000281.1 GCA_014378085.1 Burkholderiales bacterium
CGCGGGCGTGAGCATCGCGTACAGATGAGCGCGCCTCCGGGCAACACGATTGCGGTGAACCGTAACGGTGAACCACGACAGTAGAGTTTGGCGTTGATAAAGCTTGAGTAGTCACGAGAAGTCTTCTGATTTCTTGTGGCTGCACGCATGACGTGTGCGAAGCCGCAGTTCAAGTTATGTGCCCAATCGAACAGACGCTTTATCTGTAGATGCCGATACTTAAAAAACGTTGCCCCAACAAATGTCATCGCCTAAAGAAATGGTGCGGATAGCGCCGCGGATGACTGCCCAACATATAGCGTTCTGGATCAGATAAAAGGATAAAAAATGCAAAAACCATCGCGTGATTTCAGAATACTCCCTCGGTTTATGGCGTTTTTGCTGAGCCTGTTGGTTGCAGGGTGCGGCGGCGGTGGCGGCGGAAGTCAGGACCCCATCCTCGGAGTGGGCGGCGTCGCTGCACTACCACCGACTGTAACCGCAGTAGCACCCATCAATGGTGCCACCGGCGTCCCGATCAACAACCCCATTATCTCCGCAGCGTTCAGTAAGGACATGAACCCCGCGACGCTCTCGTCTGCCTCCTTTACGCTGGCATGCCCTCTAAACGCGCCCATCACAGGGGTCGTCGCCTACAATGCCGCGAGTCGCGTCTCTACCTTTACGCCGGCATCCGCACTTCCCCCAAGCACACTCTGTACTGCCACCATTACGACTGGGGCCAGAGACACCACCGGCCTCGCGTTGTTGAGTAATTTCGTATGGACCTTTTCGACCGGGCTGGCACCAGACACCACCCGCCCCAGGGTGACGATGACGGTTCCCGCTACAGCCGTTTCTGGCCCCACGCCCGACGTGCCGACGAATACTGCAATTACGGCTGTCTTCTCGGAAGAAGTGGCACCTGCAACGATATCGGCTGCCAGTTTCATCGTCACCTGTGCCGCACCGTGTGTGGCCCCGGCAGGTACAGTAAGCTACGCTGTCGGCAGCAGAACGGCAACCTTTATCCCGGCCGCTTTGCTGGCTACCAACACGACTTACACGGTCACCATTACGACGGCCATTACTGACTTGGCCGGCAACCAATTGGCAGGAAACCAAGCGCCGTTACCCGCACCAAGTAACTACGTTTGGACATTCACTACCGCCGGCCCTGTCGCTCCACCGGTCCCGGTTCCACCAGTTCCGGTTCCGCCAGTTCCGCCAGTCCCGCCAGTCCCGCCGGTCTCGACAAATGTATCAGTGCTCTCGACCAATCCGTCATCGGGCGCGACCAATGTGTGCCCGAACGCGAGCATCAGCGTCAGCTTTAACGTACCGTCTGGATTACGGATGGACCCATCAACATTTACCGCAGCCACGTTTGCGGTAATAGGCCCGGCACCTGGATTCACGCCCGTTCCTGCTGCCTCGGTGGTGCTTGACGCGGCTACGGGCCGTGTTGCGACGTTTACGCCAGCAACCACACTCACAGCGGGTGTCACATACACGGCCACAATCAAGGGCGGCTCCACAGGCGTTAGGGATCTTGCGAGCCCGGCCAACAACATGTTGAGCGATTTTGTGTTTACGTTCACTGTAACTAATGCAGGGGCCTGCTCGGTGCCGCCGCCTGGCCAGACGAATGTCTCGGTACTTTCCACCAACCCAATTGCTGGCGCCACAGGGGTGTGCCCCAACGCGAGTGTCAATGCCACCTTTGGCGTGCCTTCCGGCGCGAGAATGGACCCTCTCACCGTTACGAGTGCAAATTTCATTGTTACCGGTCCAGCGCCCACCATGACACCCGTGACGACAGGTTCCGTTGTACTTGACGCCGCCACGGGTCGCATCGCGACGTTAACGCCTTTGAGTCCGTTAATAGTCGGGGTGACTTACACGGCCACGATCAGGGGCGGTGCCACCGGTGTAAGGGACTTGGCGATCCCGGCAAATAGTATGGCCAACAATTTCGCGTGGACCTTTACGGTCGCGAGCTGTGTGCTGCCGCCGCCGCCGCCGTCGGTAGCGCTTGGAACGGCATCCTCGTTCGGTACTTTTGGGGGATCGGCGGGCGTTACCAACCAGGGGACGCTGACCATCATTAACGGGGACCTCGGCACGACAGCAGTATCTACCGCTGTCACCGGGTTCCACGATGCGGGACCTGGCTGTACTTATACAGAAACACCATTGAACGTTGGCACGGTCAATGGAAAGATCTACACAGCTGCGCCACCGCCAACGCCTGCCTGTCCTTCAGAAGGCAACGCGGCCACCTTCGCGATCGCAACGCAAGCCCGAGCCGACGCGCTGGCCGCGTACAACGCGCTGCTAGCCCAGCCGGGCGGCCCAGATCCCGGTGCAGGCAATCTGGGCAGCCTCGTATTGGCGCCCGGCACCTATACGGCCGCTTCGGGTTCGTTCAGGATTCAAGGCGGAAACCTCACCCTCGATGCGCAGGGTAATGCGAATGCAGTATGGGTGTTCCAAATGGTCACGACCCTCACGGTCGGCGGCCCCGGCGCGGCATTCCCGCAAAGTGTCATTCTAGCCAACGGTGCTCAAGCCAAGAACGTCTTCTGGCAGGTGGGCAGCGCAGCGACCATCAACGCTGCTGGTGGCGGCACGATGGTCGGCACCATCATTGCCCAGTCCGGCGTTTCGTTTTCCACTGCTGGAAATGTCACGATTGTTACGCTTAACGGGCGCGCATTGTCGCTAGGGGCGTCGGTGACCATGGTTAATACCGTCATCAACGTACCTGCGCCTTAAGGTTGCAACGTAACCAGCTACCACAAGAATTTTTCAATACTCCTGGAAAAAAACATGAAACTAAAAAGCGCGTTAGGAAAGCGGAGCGTGGTCGCGATTGCGTTACTTGCGTCGTTCGTCAGCCCAATTGCGATGGCGCAGGAGGCAGGCTGGTATGGCGGCCTCAACTTCGGCCAGTCAAAAGCAAAGATCGACGACCCGAGAATCATCGGCGGCTTGTTGAGTAGTGGTTTCTTCACGACCTCGATTACCGATGATGACCGCGAGAGTGGCTACAAGATTTTCGGCGGCTACCAGATGAACCGGCACCTCGCAGTTGAAGCCGGCTATTTCGATCTCGGCAGATTCGGTTTCAACGCAATCACGCAGCCGCTGGGATCGCTAACCGGGGAAATCAAAATTCGCGGCGCGAATCTCGACTTGGTCGGCGTGATTCCATTAACTGAGAAATTCTCTGTTTTTGGTCGCGTTGGTGTAGCACGCGCCGAAGCCCGCGATACCTTCACCGGTTCAGGACTGGTGCGAGTACTTAACCCCAATCCTAGCAAAACCGACACCAACGGCAAGTATGGTTTGGGCCTGCAGTACGCTTTCACAGAATCGTTCGGTTTGCGTGCCGAGGTGGAGCGCTATCGAATCGATGACGCCGTCGGCAACAAAGGCGACATCGATCTCGCATCATTGGGGCTCGTGTATCGCTTCGGCAAGAACCGGCCAGCACCGACCTACGTTGCGCGTGCTACGGAGCCCACCACACCCGTGCCGCGCGTGATTGTGCCGGAGCCGATTGCCGCCGCACCAATTGCCCTGCCGCCAATTGCGCCCGCGGTTATACCGTCGCAGCAACCGAGGCGGGTAACATTCTCTGCTGACGCGCTGTTTGATTTCGATAAAGCCACCATCAAACCTGCAGGTATGCGGGAGCTTGATAAATTTGTGGCCGATGTGCGCGGCACCATTTTTGATGTCATTTCCGTCACGGGTCATACCGACCGTATCGGTTCCGACGCATACAACATGGCGCTCTCCGCTCGGCGCGCCGAGACCGTAAAATCCTATCTTGTTTCACCCGCAGGATTGCCTTCAGGTAAAATCACGGCGCGAGGAGCAGGTGAAACGAATCCCATCACCAAGCCCGCCGATTGCAAGGGCACGCGACCAGCGCAGATAGCATGTCTGCAACCTGATCGTCGTGTCGTCGTGGAAGTGTCGGGAACAAAATAACGCGAAGCGACCCGCCTTACGGCGTCCTGACTAACGCGTTTTTTCTCGTGGAGCTGTGTATCCTCACAGGTCCACGACCACTTTTACGGTCCGTCAGGGCCGTTTTGTCGTTGTAATGATTCATAACAGGGAGTTAAATAGAATGAAGCTGCGTAATTTGGCGTTTGTAATGGCTGCGGTCTCGGGCTTTCTCGGTTCTACGGCAGCAATTGCCGGCGATGCCGATTTCACGGTGGTCAACAAGACCGGCTTCACCATAAATGGCATATACCTGTCGCCGACGCACCAAACTGAATGGGGCAAGGAGCGCCTCGGTACAGAAAAGGTTCTCAAGCAGGGCCAGTCAGTGCTGATCAAGTTCAGCGACAAAGCAAAGTGCAAGCAGGACATGTTGGTGCAGTTCGA
>JACMOJ010000282.1 GCA_014378085.1 Burkholderiales bacterium
GCGTAAGTCGCGGTACCAACTGTAATGCGCGGGATCGAGACCACTTTCGAGCATACGGGCATCAAGCACATCGAGACGCTCTTCCCGCTGCGATCCACCGATGATTTCGCCAATGCCGGGCGCCAGCACGTCCATCGCGGCCACCGTTTTGTTGTCTTCATTAAGGCGCATATAAAACGCCTTGATTTCTTTCGGATAGTTCATCAACACCAATGGGCCTTTGACGTGTTTCTCCGCGAGATAGCGCTCATGCTCCGACTGCAAGTCGATTCCCCATTTGACGGGAAACTCAAACTTCTCTTTCGATGATTCCAGCACTTTGATTGCATCGGTGTAGTCCATTCGAACAAACTCGGTCGTCACAATATGCTGAAGCTTGGCGATGATGCCCGTTTCGATACGTTCATCAAAAAACGCCATATCATCCGCGCGCTCATCGAGCACCGCTTTGAACACGTACTTGAGGAGTGCCTCCGCTAAGGTTGCGTTATCGGACAAGTCCGCAAACGCAATCTCTGGCTCGATCATCCAGAATTCGGCAAGGTGGCGTGACGTGTTGGAATTTTCCGCACGAAAGGTTGGACCAAATGTATACACATTGGATAACGCCATGCAGTAGGTTTCGACGTTGAGCTGACCGGACACAGTAAGAAAAGCTTCGCGTCCAAAGAAATCTTTGCTGAAGTCAATTTTACCGTCGGGGGTCTTCGGCGGATTAGCCATATCCAGCGTAGATACACGGAACAGCTCACCCGCCCCCTCGGCGTCACTGGCGGTGATGATGGGCGTATTAATCCACAAGAAACCACGCTCATCAAAAAAGCGATGGATCGCCTGCGCAATCGTGTGACGGACACGGGTCGCGGCGCCGATGGTGTTGGTTCGAGCGCGCAAGTGGGCGTTCTCGCGAAGGAATTCCATCGTGTGCGGCTTTGGTTGAATTGGGTAAGTATCCGGATCTTCCACCCAGCCGATCACCTTCACCTCGGTCGCCTGCATTTCGAACGGCTGCCCCTTCGCCGAGGAAGGCACCACCACACCGGTACACTCAACCGCGCAGCCCGCCGTCAGCCGTTGCACTTCGTCGGCATAGTTCGTTAGCGTATTGGGTGCGACCACCTGCACCGGGTGGAAACAAGACCCATCAGAAACGTTAACAAACGAGATGCCGGCCTTGGAATCGCGGCGG
Source organism: Burkholderiales bacterium (assembly GCA_014378085.1). Next base: position 1,190 of record JACMOJ010000282.1, read on the forward strand.
GTTTTTACCCAGCCCTTGATCGTGATGGGAGTTTCAGCAGGCGCGCGCCCGGAGAGAATGCTGAGGCAGGAATGATGTGACATCGTTTGGAAGAATTAGTCTATAAAACGCCATTTTACGACGCCCACACCCCCGATGCGACCAACCAGCGTTGATATCAAGTTCCCGCTGGCGGGTGGTAACACCAATGCCAAGGCTCGTAGACATATCCGTCAATATTGCCGCGCGGATACGACATCACAAACCCAAAACGGTCCGCATTCACTGTGAGCCACACAAACGCGCTGGTGCCCTCAAATGCCTCCTCAATGTCGGGCACCTCGACACTCACAATATCGATGGCGCGGCCCGTGTGGTGCTCGCTGTAGCCGGGCGCCGCAATGGAGGTCAGAATGTCCTCAATCGTCCGGCCTTCCGCGAGCGTCTTCTCGATAATTTCGGTTTGTCTCGCAACACTGCGAAACGCCGAACCCGCGATCAGCGCTACACCTTCCAAGGCTGCGGCGGGCTTCATCTGCTGCCAAGCCAGCGCGGCGTCGGGACGCAACATAAATTCGCGGCAATCTGAGCCAACATCGGCAATCACGAGTTCACTGGCCTCTTCGTGACGCATGAGGTGCCGCGCTTGAAGGGCGGTAATGTCGATGCCCAACCGGGCAAGAACGTCGTCGAGATTGTGGTGCATAGAAGAAGATTGCCGTGAGATTGCGGCTGGGCGCGCTGATTGTGCCGCAGTCTTGCTTGAGCCCCGTAGAATGTCAAGGTGTCTCATCCTTACCTAGACCTCACCCCCGATTTGATCCTCGACGCTGTTGAGTCGACGGGCGTTCGTTCCGACGGCAGGCTGCTGGCGCTAAATAGCTACGAAAACCGCGTGTATCAAGTTGGCATTGAGGATGGCAAGCCGCTGATTGCAAAGTTTTACCGGCCGCAACGTTGGACGGTGGCACAAATTCTCGAAGAACACGCCTTTGCGCAGGAACTGGCGAGCGCAGAAATTCCGGTCGTGCCGCCACTCAACTGGCAAGGCGCAACGCTTCATACCCACGCCAATTTTCAGTTTGCCTTGTTTGAGCGGCGCGGGGGGCGCGCGCCAGAGCTGGACTTCCCCGAAGTGCGTGAAATCATTGGTCGGTTTCTCGGCCGTATTCATATGGTGGGCAAAGCCAAACCGTTTGATGAACGCCCGACACTAGACATCACCTCGTTTGGCAAACTACCGCGAAACTGGCTAATTTCGCAAAGCTTTATCCCCGCAGATTTAGTCGCCGCATGGAAGAGTGTCGCCGATCAGGCGCTTGAGGAAATTGCCAAGTGTTACGCTCGCGCCGGTGACATTGCGTTAATTCGCCTGCACGGTGACTGCCACCTTGGCAATATTCTCTACACTGACGACGGGCCGCACTTTGTTGATTTTGACGATTGCCGTATGGGGCCCGCGATCCAAGACCTTTGGATGTTGTTGTCCGGTACGCGCGAGGAAATGACGATCCAATTGCGGGATGTCATGGAAGGTTACGAGGATTTCGCCGATTTTGATCCGCGCGAGCTGCATTTGATCGAAGCGCTTCGAACCTTACGCATGATTCACTACTCTTATTGGTTGGCTTCGCGTGCGGACGACCCGGCGTTTCAAGCGGCGTTCCCATGGTTCTTTGGCGCGGACTCACAGCGTTATTGGCAAAACCAAATTCTCGCCTTGCGTGAACAGGTGGCCCTGATTCAAGAAACGCCGATCAGTCTGCGGGTAGGCTATTAGCGCAGCGTGATTCTTAAGCCGCGAAATAGCGCGAGGGTTTGCCGATGACCACAACTGAAATTCTTTAGATTTATTTAACCACCGAGGTGCAATATGAGTATGAAAAAAACTGATCTTGAAAAAAACAAAATGTTGAAATCAAACAACGCCATCAAAATTGCCAGCGTACCAGATCGTTTTGGCTCGGGCAGCAGCGGCGCACCTGACCGCAAAGAGCAGCGCAAGCTCGATCAGGCGGCGGGGCTCATCCCATTCGCGTGTAAGTTGCCGGGCGCATTGGTGACACAGCTACGTGAGCGTGCCGAAAAACATGGTGGCGATCTCAACATCACGGTTGCGAGCCTGCTCGAAAAGGGTTTGAAGGCGAAATAATGTCTGCCGTGTTGATTGCCGAGGTGAGTACGGTGGCAACGGCGGCGATGACTGCGGAAGCTGCAGCTCAATGGTGATGGTGATGGCGCCGCGCTTCTCGCTGATCATTCCGGCCTACAACGAGGCGGCTTTTTTACCGGCGCTGCTCGATTCTGTCGACGCGGCGCGCGCGCAATACAGCGGCGGCGCTGATGCCATCGAGGTGATTGTCGGCAACAATATGTCGACCGACACAACAGCGGAGATTGCCACTATGCGCGGCTGTAAGGTTGCCTTTGTTGAAAAGCGCCTCATTGCCGCCGCACGTAATGGTGGGGCGGCGTTGGCCACCGGCGAAATTTTATGTTTTATCGACGGGGACTCTCGCATTCACCCAGAAACCTTTAATGCAATTGATGCCGCGCTGGCAGACGGCCGCCTCATCGTCGGCACGACGGGCCTGAACCCAGACCGTTGGTCGCTCGGTATTGCGTTGACCTGGCTGATCGCCACCATCATGACGTTTTTTGCACGCCTCGACGCGGGTGTGGTGTTTTGTCGGCGCGCTGACTTTGTCACCGTGGGTGGCTACGACGAATCACTCGAATACGCCGAGGACATCAAAATATTGGTGGAGCTTAAACGACTGGGACGCAGCCGACATCAACGCTTTGGACGGACAGTCGGCGCGAAGGCCACCACCTCAACACGTAAATTCGACAAACACGGTGATTGGCACTACTTCACCCAAATGCCGCGTGTGGCGTTCTGGATGCTGATCAACAAAGCGCGGGTGAAGCGCTTTACGAATCAGTACTGGTACGACGATCGTTGACCGTAGGCACGTTACTTGACGAGCAGCACCATGCCCGCTTTGGCTGCGGCCTTGTCAAAGGGTGACGACGCCGACACCCTTCGCGTTGCACATACGCTCGGTTGGAATACGGACCATGTCCTTAAGACTGGTGATATCGGTTATCACAGGACGCAGCAGGAAATCTTTGCTTTCGGTCTCAACAAACCCACGCCCAGCCGCTGGCAGAAAGCTGACGGGACGGTGATTTGACGTTTACTTGTGACTGTGGCCGGGGTCATCACAACTTTCTTCAGATTTTGACGCCGTCTTTCTTTGCGACAAGGCGACCTACTTTGCTACCCCGGTCTGTAACATCAACCCGGCGAGCCAGC
>JACMOJ010000283.1 GCA_014378085.1 Burkholderiales bacterium
CGCCCATGGCTTCAATGTCCTCTACGGCTTCCGGCGACCAGACTAGGCGGTAAGCCATTTTCCAAGGCGTGTTTTAGCATCCTCGTGGGCCATCGCACCTTCGGTTTCGGCGCGTCCCAAGCCGCGCTTTACTTTTTCGAGAACATAGAGGTGGTACTGAATGTCCTCGAGACTCGAATCGTCGGGCAATGCGCTTAACATCGAAGCGACTTCAACTTTTGGGCTGATCATGGTTGTTCCTTTTTTAGCTGTTGAAACGTACGCTATCACTGGGTAGCAATCGGGGGTCAGGTTACGGCTTCGCCTAACCCAACCTGACCATTACCTATCCCACCCAGCCACTATCAACCGAGCCGGTCTGTTCATTGATTTTTCCGTCTCCGATATTTCGAGCGTAAGCAAGTAGGGACCATGCACATCTGACTCGAAATAAGTCCCCCAGCCACCTGATGCCTTGAGGCCAAGGCGCTCGCCTAGCGTTCCACCATCTGGAAGTGGTATGTCTCTTCCCTTACCCATGAGGTAAAGGTCGGAATAGCTGTCAAGCGCACTATACGACCGAACCCAATTGTCGAGACGCCCTTCCTCCAAAATGACGATGTCACCTTTCGCAGTCGACAGTTGCATGCGAACCGTAACCGGATAGCTTGGCCGAACGTCCCACTGGTTTTTCTTGCCTTCAAACACTCTAATTCCAACGTGAAATTCCGCGCGTGGCAATCCGCTTAACGTATAAGTATATGTGTTTGGCACAGCTAGGTTTACAGGTCCGAGATCGATGACGTACCGTCTTGAATACGCCATAAACCCATTGTCTGTGAATTGACCATCACCCTTGTAAAAAGCAGCGTGGAAGCATCCTGAAAGTGCGGCGACACCCCCAAAAATAAGAAGCCAGACTCTGCAAAGTTTCATTCAACGCCTCACCAGATAGTAGAACTTTCGCTTCGTTGCCGTAATTTGCCTCAACACTCCACCTGCCGCACCGACACCGTAATCGCCAATCCCCCCAAAGAAGTCTCCTTGTATTTCGTTTGCATATCCGCCCCGGTCCGCCGCATGGTCTCGATGACCTGGTCGAGACTCACCATGTGCGACCCATCGCCCAGCATTGCCAGCGAACAGGCATTGATCGCTTTCACCGCACCCATGGCATTGCGCTCAATACACGGAATTTGCACCAGCCCGCCGATGGGGTCGCAGGTCATGCCGAGGTGATGTTCGAGTGCGATCTCGGCGGCGTTTTCAATCTGCTCGTTGCTGGCACCCAGTGCGGCGGCCAGCCCCGCCGCTGCCATCGCGGCGGCCGAGCCAACTTCGCCCTGGCAACCGACTTCGGCACCAGAGATGGAGGCATTGCGTTTGCACAATGCGCCCACGGCTGTCGCAGCGAGGAAGAAACGCTCAATACCCGCTTCATCGGCATCGCGAAAATCATTGAGATAACGCAGTACCGCCGGCACCACACCGGCCGCACCATTAGTCGGTGCCGTCACGACCCGGCCACCCGCCGCATTCTCCTCGTTCACCGCAATCGCGAACACACTGACCCAATTCATCGCCCCTTCGCTCACGTGCGCGTCAGTCTTGTTGAGACGCTCGGTGATGGCCTTGGCGCGGCGGTTGACTTTCAGCCCGCCGGGCAGCATGCCATCAGTCGACATGCCGCGATCCATGCACTCGAACATCACCATCTTCAGTCGCGCCATAAATTCACGCGTGGCGGCTTCGCCGTGCAGGGCGATTTCGTTCTCCATCAACATTTCATGCAGCGGTTTGTTAGCCCTCTTGGCCAGCGCCAGCAATTCAGCCATGGTCTCAAAGTAATAAGGCACCTGCTGCTCAACGCCGCGCGGACTGCCGACAAACGCTTCGTCGGTATCGACCACAAAACCGCCGCCGATAGAATACATTTCTCGTTCCGCAATCAACTTGCCATCGACGTCGAACGCGGCGTAGCGCATGCCGTTGGAATGCACCGGCAATAGATCGACGCGGTTGAAGATCAATTCGCGGTCCGGATCAAAATGCACGCGCGTTTTGCCGAGCAGTGAAATTTCACGCGACGCGCGAATAACGTGCACACGCTGCGGGACGGTGGATGTATCGACAAGATCTGGCAATTCGCCTTCCAGTCCCAGCATGATCGCCATGTCGGTGCCGTGGCCATGGCCGGTATGGGCGAGCGAACCGTAGAGCTCGACTTCGACGCGGTGGATACGAGCGAAATCGGCGTCGGGCATTTCGACCAGAAAGCGCCGCGCGGCGCGCATCGGGCCAACGGTATGTGAACTCGAAGGACCGATGCCGATTTTAAACATGTCGAACAGGCTGATATACATGACAGTTCCGCCGCAGGGTTCGAAGTGTGCATCGTCGAATATGCACAAAACAAATGTCAAGCTTACAGCGTCATCCAGTCAAAATTTGCGATTGCTTTATTTACATCGAAAAACGATCCTGCTGAAAGCATCGCCGCACATGTCCTGAATCACCATTCTGCTTCGAGCAACAACCGATGGTTCAGTGGCGGATGTACCTCGGGGCGCCGGACCCGCGCGCTTGGTCGCGCCGTTTGGCTGTCGCCAGGTGGCCCACGCGCCAGGAGCGTCAGAACCGCGCCGGCGGTGATCACAAGCAGGCTCACCACCTCACCAGCGAACCACAAGTACGATAATACGTCCAAGTCTCTCTCCCTCATTAACGCTCTGAAGTTGCACGGCAGATGCGGCTGTACGTGCAGGACTGCATCGACCGGCCAGCATCGAACAGAATCAAGAGAATGTTAATGTCCTCGCGATTATTTGTACCTACCTGTGCAGGTGGGAAATGGTGTGGAGGGTGTCAACCAGACGAATTCGGAGGTCGACTCAGACGCAGCCGCAACCACCTACACATCTTGCTGGCCAGATATTTCCAGAAATACTTGCCGATGAATAGCCCTGCTGCATCGACCCTGTAGTTGGGGATTTGTCGACTACCTCGGTTGCAGAGTTCTGCGCTAAGCTACGTAATGAAATTTATATTCTTATTTTCCAAATTACTGCTGCTCACCGCTGTGCTGGCAGGCTGCGGCAAAAGCCCGCAAGTACCTGCAGTCGGCAGCAGTGACGTGATACTGGCGTTCGGCGATAGCCTCACATTCGGCACCGGCGCATCACCAGGCGACTCATACCCCGCACAATTGCAATCGCTGATTGGCCGTACAGTGGTCAACGCTGGCGTACCGGGCGAAATCAGCGCCGATGGCCTCGTGCGATTGCCCGAAGTACTCGATGAAGTAAAACCAAAATTGCTCCTGTTGTGCCATGGCGGCAACGATTTCCTGCGTAAGCAGAGTGAAGCGACGGCAGCGTCAAACGTGCGTGCGATGATCAAGCTGGCCAGGGACAGGGGTATCGGCGTGGTTCTGATCGCGACACCGAAGCCGGGCTTGTCGATATCACCGCCTGAATTCTATGCCGAGCTCGCCAGGGAATTTGTCATTCCTTTCAACGACGACGCATTGAAAAGTATCCTTCGCGACAACGAACTTAAATCCGATCTGGTGCATCCCAACGCCAAGGGCTACGCACAAATCGCGCAGGCGCTGAATAAACTGCTGAAGAAGTCGGGAGCGATACTTTAGCCGGCTCGCAACGAGCCGCACCTCTCACCCTCTCCCTTAGGACAAGGGCACACTTGAAGCGAAGCAGAGGGTCTGGGGTGAGGGGTAGCTGACTGGAAGCGACATACGCTACGCGCGGGCCGCTCCCGTCAGCAACCAAATACCACTTGCAAGATAAATGACGCCCATCGTCATCACCGTCCATTGCGTCCAGCGCCGGAAATTGACGTCAGATATTTTCTCCAACACAGACTTGGAAAGTGTGGTGCCAGCGAACGCAAGCACAACGCAGGCGGCAATTAACGTCATTGACAATCCCGCGACCACGCCGCTGCTCGTTGCGGTCATCACCGCAATTCCACCAAAGTAAACAATCTTGATGAGATGGCCGAGCGTCTGCGACATCGCCTTGGTTGCGACCACGCCACGTCGATCCAGCTTCGATTGCACAAAAAATACATCGAGCAGGGGTCCTGAAACGCCTGCGAGTAGTTGCAGGGCGGTACAAATCGCTCCGCAAAAAAACGGGTGTCCGGGATGATCGACATTAAGCGCGAAACGCTTTGGAAGCGCGAAGCTCACGAACGGCGTTAACCCCAGCAG